>JARRNI010000177.1:0-11062 GCA_037385125.1 Pseudolabrys sp. | reverse complement strand
GCCGCGGCCGAGATGGCGGGCGTCCCGCTTGTGCGGGTTGGGTAGCACCGCCGCCAGCAATGCCGCCTGGTAGCGGCTGAGATGATCGGCGTGCCGGTGAAAGGCCCGCTCCGCACCCGCTTCCACGCCGAATTCGCCGTGGGGGCCCCATTCGGCGATGTTGAGGTAGATTTCCAGAATGCGGCGCTTGGACAGGACCAAGTCGATCCACAGCGCCAGCGGGAATTCCAGCGCCTTGCGCACGAAGCTGTGGCCCGGCCACAGGAACAGGTTCTTGGCCACCTGCTGGGTGATGGTGGAAGCGCCGCGCATGTCGCCGAGATCGTCGGCGCTGTCGATGGCGTTCTGGATCTGGGTGAAGTCGACCCCGTAATGGGTGCAGAAGCGGCCGTCCTCGGCGATGAGGACGGCGAGCGACAGCGAAGGCGACACTTCCGACAGCGGCACATATACGCGGTGCACCCGCTCGCCCATCATGCGGCGCCAGATCATCACGGTCGAGACCGGCTGGCCGAAGGAATAGAACGGCGCGATCAGATAGGGCAGCAGCAACAGGCCCACCACGGCGAACACCGCCCCGCGCAACGGCCGCGGCACGCACGGCAGGCGCAGGATGTCGTGGGCGACGCTCAGGCGCCTGCGCGCGCGGGGCTTGGCGGGTCGGACCATGCAGGCGACACTACCGCATCCGACGGCGGATTTGCTGCGGGTGCTAACCAAAGGTAAATGGCCGCCCGAGGATGCAGGTTCCCTCTGGCATTCGGGCCCGACGCCGCCATGACCGCGATCATGCAAACGCTGCTGTTCATGCTGGCGGTGCTGGCCGCGGTGGCGGTCGCCGCCAAGCGGCTCAACATCGCGCCCTCGATCCTGCTTGTGGTGGCCGGCGTCGCCATGGCGCTGATCCCGGGTCTGCCGCGGGTGCAGCTTGCGCCGGAAGTGGTGCTGCTGGTGATCCTGCCGCCGCTGATTTATTCGGCCGGCGTCGCCATGAGCTGGCGCGAATTCAGGTTCAACCTGCGGCCGATCGTGCTGCTCGCGTTCGGCGGTGTGGTGTTCACCACCTGCGCCGTGGCGGCGGCCGCGCACTATCTGCTGAAGTTCGATTGGCCGGTCGGCTTCCTCTTGGGCGCCATCGTTTCGCCGCCCGACGTGGTGGCGCCGCTCGCGGTGGCGCGGCGGCTGGCGCTGCCGCGCCGACTGATGGTGGTGCTGGAAGGCGAAGGGCTCGCCAACGACGCGACCGCGCTCATTCTCTACCGCTTCGCCGTCGCCGCGATCGCCACCGGCACCTTCTCCGCATCGGAAGCGGCCGGCACCTTCGCGGCCATCGTGGTGGGCGAAGTGATCTGGGGCATCGCGGTCGGCTGGCTATCCTTGCGCCTGCGGCAATGGGCGCGCGACCCGCGCGTGGAGATCACGCTGTCGCTGATGACGCCCTATCTCGCCTTCTGGGTGCCGGCGCATGTCGGCGGCTCCGGCGTGCTCGCCACCGTCGCCTGCGGGCTTTACGTGAGCTGGAACGGGCCGCTGCTGATCTCCTCGGCGACAAGGCTGCAGGGCATTTTCTTCTGGGACCTCTTCGTATACCTGATCGAGGGGCTGGTGTTCCTGGTCACCGGGCTGGAAGCGCGCGCGCTGTTCGCCGACATGCACGCGTTCTCGATATCCGAGCTTCTGGTCGCCACCGCCGTCACCGTGGCGATCGTGATCGCGGCGCGCTTCGTCTGGGTATTTCCGATAACTTACGTGCCGCGCTGGATTCCGGCGGTCGCGCGGCGCGATCCGGCCCCGCCCTGGCGGCTGCCTTTCTTCGTCGCCTTCACCGGCGTGCGCGGCGTGGTCTCGCTCGCAGCCGCGCTGGCGATCCCGTACACGCTCGACAACGGCACGCCCTTCCCGCACCGCGAGCTGATCCTGTTCGTCACCTTCGGCGTCATCATCGTCACGCTGGTCGGGCTCGGCTCGCTCATGCCGCTGATGGTGCGCCGGCTCGGCATCTCGCGGCTCGGCACCGAAGAGCACATGAGCGAGATCGAGGCTGAGCTCGCCGCGCGCCAGACCGCCCTGTCGGAAATCGAGCAACGGCTCGAGCAGTTCGCCAGCGAGCGCGCGCTGCCGGCCGACGTGGTGGAGCTGCTGCGCACGCGAAACCTGAGCCGAAACCAGATCCTGCCGCGAAACCTAAACGACCGGCTCGAATTCACGCGGGTGGGCGCGGCGGTGAAGAAGGAGCTGATCGACGCCGAGCGCGAATTCATTTTTCGACTCTTGCGCGACGGCAAGATCACCGACGAGGCGCGCCGGCGCATCGAATACGAGCTTGATCTGGAGGAGGCCAGCCTGGCGAACCGCGGCGCGGACGGCGGCGGCTGGATTTGAGCGCCGCCGTCATGCACCGACTGCGGGGCCTCCAGTAATCACCGCATCACCGGTACTAACCGGGCCTCGCTTTCGCGGGGACAAACTACTTGCTCGCCTTCGCCTCGTGCATTTCGCCTTCCGCCGGCACGTCCGGGATCAGCGAGGGCTGCTCGCCTTCGGCAAGGCCCTGCTCCTGCGCCTCGTGCTGGGCCTGCCGCCAGGCGGCATCGGCCACGTGTTCGGCCGCCTCCTTGCCCTCGCGCCATTTCTCTTCGGCCATCTCGCCGGCGCGCTCCTTCACGGAGTCGCTGGTCTTGCCCATGAAGCGGTCTTCCGTTTCGCTGTGGGGCAGCAGAGCGCCGAGCGCGACGCCGATGCCCGCCAGCACCAGCGGCTCGTCCTTGAGAAACTGCGCCACGCTGCCGGCGCCGCTCGCCGCGCCCGAACCGACCTTCGAGGCGGAACGGCCGACCATGCCGGCGGCACGCCGGGCGCCGCTGGCGGTGGCGCCGTAGGCGCCGGACGCCATGTGCGCCGCGCTGCCATAGGCGGAAGAGGCCGCGTGACCGGCCGAGCCGCGCAGGCTTTCACGCAATGTGTGGGCGCGCGCCTTCAGGCTGGACGCCACGCCACGGGTGCGCTCGGCCCACTGCTCGGCGGTCTCACCGGTGCGTTGCTGCATGTCGTCGATCATGACGCGGGCGCGCGTTGCCCATTCCTCGGTGGTCTCGCCGGCGCGCTGGCCGATACCGCTGGCCATGCCGCGGGTGCGCGCCGACCATTGCGCGGTGGTCTCGCCGGTGCGCTGGGCGAGGTCGTTGAGCGTGGTGCGCACGCGCGCCGACCATTCCTCCGTCGTCTCGCCGGCACGCTGGCTTATGTCGTTGGCGAAGTCGGAGGCGCTGTCGGCCATTTCCGAGGCCCTGCGTCCCGCCCTGTCGCCGATGTCGGCGCTGGCGCGGGCGGCGCGCTCGGACGCGTCGGAGACCGCGTCGGCGGCATCCGAGACCGTCGCGTAACGGCCGTCGCCGCCGCGCGGGTGGCGCCCGCCCATCATCATCCAGCCGATGCCGGCCGCGATCATCACGGCGGGAAGCGGATTGTCGACCACCTGCTGGCCGAGATTGCGCACGAACTGGCCGGCGCGGCCGTCGCGTGCGAAGTCGAATGTCTGGTCCATGATCTGCCCCGGCGTCATGCGCGCGCGCAGTTCGTCGATCGATTCGAGAATGTGGCTGCGTGTGGATTCAGCCTGGCGTTCAAGCTGCTCGCTGGTACTCATGATCTCTCCTCGCCTGCCGCTTGGCCGCGGCGGCGTCCTCTTGCAGTTGGTGGATGGTCTTGCTCGGCACCAGCCGCTTGGCGTTGAGGCGGCTCACGCCGATCATCGCGAGAATAAGCCCGACCAGAAGCACGCCGCCGCCGACGGCAAGCGCCGACCAATAGGAGGCGAGCCCGGTCGTCTCGAGCGCGGTAACGGCCGCTTCCAGGAGAATGACCAGCGCCGGCATCAGGAGTACCGCACCGGCGATGATCATGACGAGGCCGATCACCATCTTGGTGATCTTCTCGCTGATCTCGGCGCGCGCCAGCTCGCTTTCGGTGCGCAGCAAGTCGGTGAACTGCATCAGCAGGTCGCTCAGGATGCCCGTAATGCTGCGATCGGAATAGGATTCCGCCATCGGTTACGCCCCTTTCGCTCAGTGGCTCGAGCTCTTGAGAAAGCGCGAGAGCGCCAGGCCCGCCAGCACCGAGCCCGCGAAGGCCGCGGTCGACTGCTTGCGCGCGAAGCGGTCGAGCCGCGCCAGCAGGTCGTCGACGCTGCGCTCACGCAGGCGCGCCGAGGCGCCCTGCAGCGTGTCGGCGGCGGAGTGGATGTAGCTGCCGGCTTCCGGCATTTCCTTGCCGAGCTCGTCGGCGGCGCCGTGCACGGCGCGGCCGACCGCGTCCATACGCGCGGCACCGGCGGATTTCTGCTGGTCAGCCACGTCGCGCGCGCGGTTCTTCACGCTCTGCGCGGCATTGCCGACCATGCCGTAAAGTCCTTGCATGCCGAAGTTGCCGTCGCCATGCGGCGCGTTGCGCTGCGCGAAATCCGGCGGCGTCGCCGCCGGATCTGAGCGTTCTTGCGTTTGTGCCATGATCGGGCTCCCTCTCTGCGACGGCGGATGCATCGCCGCTTTGCGCCGCGGCCCGCTCTTTCGAGCAATTTGCTTTGTCTCGTATGCTAACCGCTCGTGCGGAAATGAGTTCCCCGCCGCCAAGAAATCGGCGCGAAGCGGTAATCGGATTGTCAAATTACATGTCGAAATGCACGCCGAGGGAACCGCGCATTCGCGGCCGGCATGCCCCGCACTTGCCTGCCGCGGATGCAGGCTTCAGCGTGGCATCCAGCATTCACGCCGCGGTTCTTGCGTACTGCGTCTCCGCCCGCGCGGGAATGACAGCCATATGGTTACCGCGCCGTCATGTTGTAGATCCAGGCCACGATCACGCCGGCAACCAGGCCGTCGACGAAGGCCCAGATCGCGCCGATGATGGCGCCGAGGATCGAGGGCCCGTAGCCGATATAGAGCGTGCCAAGCTGCGTGACGATGCCGCCGCCCCAGTTGAAAATGGCGGCAATGCCCACGAAGAACACGTAGATGGCCCACAGCACGCCAATGGCGATGCCGAGCGGTACAGGCTGGATCTTGTTCATGGGTCGCTCCCTCTCTGCCGATGATAATCGCAAATGGACTGCGTTGTTGCCGAGTTAAGCCTTTCACCAGAAATTTGCCGACGCCAATCCGTCGGCATTTGATTTGTAAGTTTTCGTTGTAGATCGAGATAGATACAATCGAAGCTGGTTCAAGTTGAACTAAGGGCGGCACAAATGAAATTGCGAAAATTGACCTATTCTCGCGTAATTGCCGCAGTCATGCTGGCCATCTTCGCTTCTCCAACATTTGCTGGGGACCCACCCCATTAGGTGCGCCAATTTCTAAGTGTGGCGCGAAATTAGAATATCTTTCACGGATCAAATCGACCGGGCGATATCCTCCCTATCAACTGACCAATTCATTTCGAAATGTCAGCAAGAAATCAATTACTGGCTTGGAGTGGCCAAAGCCGGATCTTTCCACGTCCGAGTTAAAACCTGGCAACGTGCTTGAGGAATTGTATGGAGTCTCTGCATACGTTCACGATAAAGATGCTCCGATTAAGTTTTGGTATCAAGGGTGAGAGGCACCAGCCGAAGCTTATCTTCGAAAAGCGAGACGGGAAAGACCCTTTCGATTCGTAGCTTGCTCGGGCGGACAAGCGACAGTAGCCGATGTTGTTGTCTCTAAAAGTTCTGAATACATTCAGTTCGAAATAAGGCGACAGCCGGCAACCTTCCAGGTCGGGTTGACCACGGTTTCTCAGTGGATCACGCCGAAAATATTGCCTGCGGTCGAAGCCAGCACCAACGAATACGGCTTCAGCTTCATAGTTGCTCCGACTATCAAAATCATCGGAGATGAACCGCTTAAGCGCATGCATGCAAAGTGGGGCAAGGAGGTCGCATTATTTACCAGACAGACGTCCGGCAACAAGAATTATCTGCGTATTCGACTACCCGCAACAGCAGCTGACGTTCACATCGCTCATAGCAAAATTATTCTAATTAGCTCCGATAGGAAATTGGTCGCAAGCGCCTCTTATGCGACGTTTGCCCCAGGTAAATAGGTCAATGATTGGAGACCTCAAAAAGATCGGAGCGATTGGCACTGCGATATATGTAGTTTCAACATTGGCGGGCCTTTTACTCCCCGTCCCCCACTACTATCGACATGAATATGTCTTTTTCTATGGTCCAATTGGCGCCTTCATTGGTTACGGATTCGGCTCCTTCATTGTAGAGCGCGCACAGAATTGAAACGCCGTTGTTTTGGCATTGATCGCTTTGTTTGCGATACTTTCGGTTGTCATTTTAGCCGCAATATATGTGCATTTGTATGGCGCAAATCCGAGTCCTCCCTTCAGCGCGCGCATTTTGCACGCGGCTCTATACTCGCTTGCATTCGCGGCGTTCTTTTTCGGAGCTCGGTGGGCAGGCTTACTTTTTCAAAAAACAGATGGCCAGTAATCGCTGAGGTGAAGTCTCCGCGACTTTTCTGCAACAGATCATCATGCTTTATTGCCGTGCGGCATACGTCACGTGCACGAAGTTCGACGCATCCATGGGCTCCATGGTGCGCTTGGCCCCGGCGGGCACGGCCGGATAAGTGATGCGCAGCGCGGTATCTGAAAGCCATTGCATCTTCGGCAGGTCGGCGCGCGCTCCCTCAGGCGCGCAGGGGCCGGAATAGACCCGGTAGGTCTTCTCGCGCTCGGCGAAGCTGTCGGGATAGACGCTGAGATAGACTGAGATAGTGTCGAAGCAGGCGCCACCCTGCGTCAGGGAAACCCGCACCGCCTTGTAGCGGCCGTCGGGCGAGGCCACCGCCGTGACGGTCTTCTGCGGCCGCGTGGCGGTGAGGTTGAAATAGACCGAAGCCGCGACGGCGCCAGCCAGCACTGCGACGAAGCCGATCACGAATGTCTTGGCTTTCACCCGGCCGCGGTCCGCGCGCCGCCCGCGCCGAAGCGGCGCTCAATATAGTCGATCACCATCTGCTTGAAGTCGGCGCTCAAGGTTGCACCGCGCAGGGTGGCGGCCTTCTTTCCGTCGATGAACACGGGTGCCGTGGGTTGTTCGCCGGTGCCGGGCAGCGAGATGCCGATGTCGGCGTGCTTCGATTCACCGGGGCCGTTGACGATGCAGCCCATCACCGCGACGTTGAGCGTCTCCACGCCCGGATAGCGCGTCTTCCATTCCGGCATGGAGTCGCGGATGAAGTCCTGGATGTCGGAGGCGAGCTCCTGGAAGGTGGTCGAGGTGGTGCGCCCGCAGCCCGGGCAGGCCGCCACCAGTGGCACAAAGGTGCGCAGGCCCATGGTCTGCAGCAGCTCCTGCGCCACCTGCACTTCCCTGGTGCGGTCGCCGCCCGGCTCGGGCGTGAGGGAGATGCGGACGGTATCGCCGATGCCCTGCTGCAGCAGCACGCCCATCGCCGCGCTCGAGGCGACGACACCCTTGGTGCCCATGCCGGCCTCGGTCAAGCCGAGATGCAGTGCATAGTCGGAACGCTCGGCCAGCATGGAATAGACCGCGATCAGGTCCTGCACCGAGGAGACCTTGGCGGAGAGAATGATGCGGTTTTTCGGCAGGCCGATCTCTTCCGCGCGCGCGGCCGACAGCAGCGCCGACTGCACCATGGCCTCGTGCGTCACTTGGCGGGCGTCGAGCGGCTTAGGCGACTTCGAGTTCTCGTCCATCAGCCGCGTGAGCAACTCCTGATCGAGCGAGCCCCAATTGGCGCCGATGCGCACCGGCTTGTTTCGAGCGAGCCCCAATTGGCGCCGATGCGCACCGGCTTGTTGTATTTCAGCGCAAACTCGACGATGGCCGAGAACTGCCGGTCCTTCTTGTCCTTGAAGCCGACATTGCCGGGATTGATGCGGTACTTGTCGAGCGCCTCCGCGCAGGCCGGATGCTCGGTCAAGAGCTTGTGGCCGATATAATGAAAGTCGCCGACGATGGGCACGTTGACGCCCATCTGGCCGAGCCGCTCCTTGATGTGCGGCACGGCGTCGGCGGCCTCGTCGCGGTCGACGGTGATGCGCACCAGCTCGGAGCCGGCGCGGGCCAGCGCCGCCACCTGGCGGGCGGACGATTCCACGTCGGCGGTGTCGGTGTTGGTCATCGATTGCACGACGATGGGAGCGCCGCCGCCGACCGTGACGCCGCCGACCTCCACCCCCACCGTTTTTTGACGACCCTGCGCGCTGGTGCTCATGGAATGTTCCGGAAACAATGCAGCCCCGGCAAAAGTTCCCTTAAGGGCGTGCCAGACAAATATGACACGGTCAATGCAGGCGAAACCCCTCCCGCGCGGTGAAGAGAGGCGCTACCGCGCCCGGTTAACCAGGATTAGCCCCCCGGCCACCAGCGCCACCGCGGCGGCGAAGGCCGGGGTCAGCGGCTCGTGCAGCACCAGATGGCCCGCCGCCACGCCGAACAGCGGGGTCAAAAAGGTGAAGGCGGACAGGCGGCTGGCCGAATAGCGCACCACCAGCGCGAACCAGATCACGAAGGTGACGCTGACTACCCAGAAGGTCTGGTAGGCGAGCGCGCCGAAGGCCACCGCCGAGGGCCAGCGGTTCATGTGCTCGCCGGCCGCCCAGGCGGCGATGCCGAGGATCGGGGCGGAGATCACGAGCTGATAGAGCATCACCTTCTCGGCCGGCGCGCGGCTCAAGCGGCTTGCCTTAATGGTCAGCGTGGTGGCGGCCCAGAACACCGCCGCGGTCACGATCATGACGTCGCCCAAGGCCTGGCGCGGATCGAGCGCGGGCGTCGGCAACCCGAAGGCGACCATCATGCCGGCGAAGGAGAGCGCCAGCCCCGCCCATTGCGACAGGTGGAAGCGGTCGGCCGGCAGAAAGATGCGGGTGCCGAGCACGACGAAGAACGGTGCGAGATAAAGGAACAAGACCCCGCGGGTGGCGGTGGTGAAGGCGAGGCCCTGGTAGATCAGGGCGAATTCCAGACCGAACAGCGTGCCGGCCGCCAGGCCGGGAAGGAGGCTGCCGTCGCGGACGAAGAGCGGCACGCCGCGCAGCGCGCACCAGCCGGCAACCAGCAGCGTCGCTACCACCGAGCGGATGGCGCCCTGCATGAACGGCGGGATGTCGTGGATGGCGAGCTTCATCGCCACCTGATTGAAGCCCCAGGACAGGCAGAGGATCACGATCACGCCGGTGGCCAGCGCATCAAGCGGGCGGGTGACGTGATGGTGGGTGGCGGATGTGGAGGACATGGAGATTCCAATTTGCGGCTGTCATGCCCCGCGCATGCGGGGCATCCAGTACTCACTGCGTCTCGGTGATTACTGGATCGCCCGCGTGCGCGGGCGATGACGGCTGAACTTATGGCGACGGCTTGGCGCCTTGTCACCCCGCCTTGCAATGCGCGCAGATGCCGGAAATCTCGATCACCGGCGTCTTCGGCGTGAAGCCGGCGGCGCGCGAGGCGCGCCTGATCGTATCGGCGACCGCTGCGCTCGCTGCCTCGCCCACCGCACCGCATTGCTCGCAGATCAGGAACACCACCGGATCGCCGCTTGCGTGGTTGTGCACGCAAGCGATGAAGGCGTTGCGGCTCTCGATGCGGTGCACGAGCCCCTGCTCGCGCAGGAAGTCGAGCGCGCGATAGATGGTGATGGGTGCCGGCCGCGCGCCGGTCTCGGCGAGCCGGTCGATCAGCTCATAGGCGCCGAGCGGGGCATGGCTCGCCAGCAGCGCCTGCAGCACCTGCCGGCGCATGGGCGTGAGCCGCTCGGCACGCGCGGCGCAGATCGCCTCGGCATGGCCGATCGCGTCGCTGGCGCAGCGCTCGTGGTCGTGGCCGGGGATCGGGAACACCGGCTGAAGATTGCTCTTGCGGGCCAAGGGACGCTCCGTTTCGCCCTAACAATCTAACGCGATAACCGCCCGATCGCGAACGGCGGGCCGGTCCCTTGGTATATATTGCATTGCAGCAAAAATGGGAGCAGTTTCCCGGCCGCGTATTTCCTTTTCCTGCCCTTTCCAGCCAGCGGACGAGGACGCCCATGTTGAAAGGCAAGACCGCGCTGATCACGGGTTCCACCTCCGGCATCGGGCTGGCGATCGCCCGCGCGCTCGCCCAGGACGGCGCCGACGTGATGCTCAACGGCTTCGGCGACGCCGGCGAGATTGAGACGCTGCGCGCCGGCATCGAAAAGGAATTCGGCGTCAGGGTGCGTTACTCCGGTGCCGACATGTCGAAGCCTGCAGAGATCGCCGACATGATCGCAGCGACCGAAAAGGACTTCGGCCGGCTCGACGTGCTGGTCAACAATGCCGGCATTCAGTACGTCGCCAATATCGAGGATTTCCCGGTCGAGAACTGGGACGCCATCATCGCCATCAATCTCTCGTCCTCGTTTCATACCATCCGCGCCGCCATGCCCGGCATGAAGCAGCGCAAATGGGGCCGCATCATCAATATCTCCTCCGCGCATGGGCTGATCGCCAGCGGGCAGAAGGCCGGCTATGTCGCGGCCAAGCATGGGCTGGTGGGCCTGACCAAGGTGGTGGCGATCGAGACGGCGAATGCGGGCGTCACCTGCAACGCGATCTGCCCCGGCTGGGTGATGACGCCGCTGGTAGCGCAGCAAATCACTGCGCGCGCCAAGGCGGCAGGCCAATCGTTCGACGAGGCCAAGGTGGCGCTGGTGGCGGAAAAGCAACCGATGCTCGACTACACCAAGCCGGAGAGCATCGGCGCGCTGGCGGTGTTCCTGGCGAGCGACGCGGCGGCGACCATCACTGGCTCGGCCTATTCGATCGACGGCGGCTGGGTGGCGCAGTGATGTTTTTGCGAAGCGGATCATTTGCACTCTGCTGTCGGCCCCGCGCAGGTGTTTGGTCCCGGAAGATTAGCTAGGGCTTGGAGCGGGCGAGGTAGCCGAGGCATTTAAGGCGGGTTCGATTGTAGTCGCGAACGAAGCCGAGCAGGAAGGCGTCTCGTTCGGTCGAGGAGGCAAACAGCCTGTGAGCCGTGCCGCGTTTGGGCTGGCGTCCGATGGCCTCGACGATGCGGCGGTTG
>JARRNI010000176.1:0-7926 GCA_037385125.1 Pseudolabrys sp. | reverse complement strand
GGCCCGTCGTGGCTGCATCCGGGGCGTAGCGGCACCATCCAGATGGGACCGAAGAACGTTATCGGCACTTTCGGCGAACTGCACCCGCGCACCCTGGCCGCGCTCGACGCGGAAGGGCCGCTGGTCGGCTTCGAGGTCATCCTGGAGAACGTCCCCGAGCCCAAGGCCTGGGCGACGCGCGCCAAGCCGTTGCTCGAGCTGTCGCCGTTCCAGCCGGTCACGCGCGACTTCGCCTTCATGGTCGATACCAGCGTGAAGGCCGGCGACATCGTGCGCGCGGCGCATGGCGCGGACAAGAAATCGATCGCTGGCGTGACCGTGTTCGATATATACGAGGGCAAGGGCATTGAGCCGGGCAAGAAGTCGATCGCCATCGCGGTCACCATCCAACCGCGCGACAAGACCATGACCGACGAGGAGATCGACGCGCTGGCGGCCAAGGTGGTGGCCGAGGTGACCAAGCGCACGGGCGGGGTGCTAAGGGGGTAAGCGCCTCTATCCGTCACCCTGATCAGGACGGAACGAGGTCCGCAAAGGCAAAGCCGTCGCGCTCCACCGTCTCGCCGACCTTCACGTCGATCTTGCCCCTGAGCATCGGTCCGGCCGAAACGAACGAATGGAATTCACCGTTCTCGCCGCACGGATCCGTGCCGGCCGGCAGCGCGTCGAGCAGGGCCGAATCGAAAGAGCGGCCGGCAAAGCCCGGAGGCAGTTTCTTCAGATCGACCACCGCGAGATGTGCCTCCACGCCCGCCGCGATCATCTCGCGCGCAAGCACCGCGGTCGGCTTTTGCCAGAGCGGAAATACCGGCGTGATGCCGGTGCCTACCAATTGCTTCTCGCGATAGGCCCGGATGTCTTCAAGAAACAGATCGCCGAAGATGATGTGGCTGATGCCGCGCGCCTTCGCCGCCGCAATCGCCGCTGCCATCTCGCGCTCATAGGTTTCGTTCGGGCACGGATAGGGAATGCGCACCACCACCGGCTCCAGGCCGGCGGCGGCAAGCTGCGCCTGCAGCAATTCTTCGCGCACGCCATGCATGCTGACGCGGCCGAAACCGTCGGTCACCGTGGTGAGCGCCCCGACGATGCCGAATTCTCCATTGCGGCGCGCCTCGTGCAGCGCCCAGGCGCTGTCCTTGCCGCTCGACCAGGCGATCAGTGCCTGCGGAAGCTTTGCCATAGTCCGGTCCTCAACGGCGACGACGACGATGATGCCGGCGCCGGTGGTGGCGCGTGCGCTCTCGATGCGAGGAGCGTTCCGTCTTCGGCTTCTCCAGCATGCCCATAGCGTCGAGCGCGGCCAGCGCCGCGCGCTCGCCCGACTCCCAGGCGCCGTCCACCGTGCCCCATTTGGTGCGATGCACCGCCTCGCCGGCGAACCAGACGCGGTGGCCCATGGGCTCCATCAGGGCGGCGCGCGCCTCGGCATGGCCGGGGCCGGCAACCGACATGGCGCCGCCCACCCACGGGTTCTGGTTCCAGCGGGTGACTTGGCTGCGTGCAATCGAATCTTTGACGCCGGAGCCGAACAGCGAGCCCAGCCACTCACGCGCGAAGTCGAGCATGGCGGCCTCGCCCTGGCCGGTCAGGCTGCGGCCGAATTCGCCCGCCACCTCGAGCATGTGCAGGTCAGTGCCGGACACGCGGCCGAGCAGGGCGCCGGTGCGCGCGCCGGAGGCCTGCTCGAACACCAGATCGTCCGGCTGCAGGTCGAGCGGATTGCCCGGCATCATCAGCCCGATGTGATCGTAGCTGCCGAGCGCGAGATCGTTGCAGGCGCCGCGCACACGCCGCGACAGGCCCGGCTTATACTCGATTTTGCCGGCGGCCAGCACATTGGTCGACACGGTCACGATCACCGTGCGCGTGCGTAGGCGGTGCTTGCCGGTGCGCACGTCGACGCCATGGCGGTCGCGGTCGATCAGGGTGACCGGCGTGGACAATTGCGGCGACGTGCCGGCGGCGAGTTTGGCCAGCAACGCGCCATAGCCCTGCCGGCAGAAGTCGGCGAGGTCGCGACGGCCGGCCGCCGCCAGATCCCTTGCCGAGACCTGGTCGAGCGGCTTGCCGCAGAAATATGGGCCGAGCACGAATTCGACGGTGGGCCGCCAGGCGCCGAGGTTGGGCGGCAGCGCGCTTCCCGCGGCGACATCGGCCTTGCGGCCAGCCAGGTCGATAGCGCGCTGGGCGCCCACGAGCGCGGTGAGGAAGTTCTCCAGCTCCGAGGCGCGCGCGTCGCGCAGGCCGATGCGCACGGTCTGCCCGCGCGGCGCCGGATAGACCTCGACGCCAGCAGCGGGCGCCGCTTTCACCAGCGGGTTGCTGGATGGATGCCGCATCCAGTGCGCGCCGAGATCGAACGGCACGCCCAGGCTCATGTCGGTGATGCAGCGGCCGCCGACGCGGGAACTCGCCTCGAACAGCGCCACTCGCGCCTTGGCGGCAAGCGCGCGGCGGGCGGCGGCGATGCCGGCGACGCCAGCGCCGACCACGATCATATCGAAGTCCGGTGCATCGCGCGCATGCACCGCGGGCGCGGCCAACAGCGCGGCGGAACCGGCAAGGAAGGAACGGCGGCTGAGCTTTGACATGGTATCCGAATGATTGACGCGGTCCGCGCCAATTTGCCCGAAGCCGCGCGCGTCAGCAAATTTCATTGCCAAGAAACCGTAACAATCACGCGTGCGTGATGAACCAAATTGCAATGAGTCTCCGCTAGATTTGCCGCGCACCAGAAGACGGCGCGGGAGGCGCCGCATAGCGCGTCGAAGACGCGTGTAAACGCGCTATGGCCGGTGTCAAGAACTGACGCAGGAAAGCGGCCGTCATGGGCGTCATGGTCGACGGGGTGGGGCGGTTGATCGCCCGCTATCTGGAAAAGCCGGCGCAGGGCTTCGAGCCTTATACGCCGAGCGACCCGCAGGCCCTGCACGCCAGCTCAAACCCGGCGACGTACTGCTGGTCGAAGGCAGCAACCACATTTCCGGCGTCATCAAATATCTCACGCAATCGACCTGGTCGCATGCGGCGCTCTATGTGGGCGCAATCGGCGACCGCGTGAGCGCGGACGGCGAGCCCCTGGTGCTGGTGGAAACCAATATCGGCGAGGGCGCGGTGGCCGCGCCTCTGTCGAAATACGCGCGCTTCCATACCCGCATCTGCCGGCCGGCTGGCCTCACCGCTGACGACTGCGCGCGCGTGTGCGCTTATGCGACCGAGCGCATCGGCTTCGACTACGACCTGAAGAACATCATCGACCTGATGCGCTACCTGCTGCCGCTGCCGGTGCCGCAGCGTTTTCGCCGGCGCATGATCGCGCTCGGGTCCGGCCATCCGACTCGCATCATCTGTTCCGCTCTCATCGCGCAGGCCTTCGAGCAGGTGCGCTACCCGATCCTGCCCAAGGTGACGCGTATCGAGAGCGACCTGGCGCGCCGCGAGATTCTCGAGATCCGCCACTCCTCGCTGTACGCGCCGCGCGACTTCGACATCTCGCCCTTTACAAGGCGGCGGTCTGGGCGGACTTGGCCCGACATCAGGCGGCGAACCTGGTTCCGGCGGAAGATGCCCACGTAGCGGCGCTGGAGGCGGAAACGCTGGCGGCAATGCGGTAGGGCGGCTTCGATGTAGGAAAGGAAGGGGGCGCGAGCGAAGCGAGCGAACCCGGAATCCAAAAACCAGCAGCGAGCCAGCATCTGGATTCCGGGCTCCGGCCTTCGGCCGGCCCCGGAAAGACAAGAGTAAGGTCGCTCACTCTTGCCCAAATCCCCGCGCCCGCTTACCACTTCCCGGCCATGCTGGACGCCGCCGCCAAAACCCTTTCGCAGATGTTCGCGCCCGCCCTGCGCGCCGTGCTGATGAAGGCGGTCGGCCTGGCGCTGCTGCTCATCGTCATCGTCGGCGTGGTGTTGCAGCGCCTGTTGTCGGCGCTGGCCACGCAAGGCGCAACCTGGGCCGAGCACGCCTCCGGCGTCGCCAATCATACGCTGTGGAACCTGTTCGCCTGGCTGCTGTCGATCATGGCGAGCCTCGGCATCATCACCGGCGCGCTGTTCCTGATGCCGACCATCGCCGCCTTTGTCGGCACCTTCTTCGTCGACGAGGTGGGCGACGCGGTCGAGCGCGAATACTACCCGGCCGAGCCGCTCGGCCGCGCGCTGCCGTTCTTCCGCGCGCTGATCGAGGGCATCAAGATTTCGCTGGTGACGCTGCTCGTCTATTTCTGCGCACTGCCTTTCATCTTCTTCGCCGGCCTCGGCGTGATCGTGCTGTTCCTGGCCAATGCCTACCTGCTGAGCCGAGAGTATTTCGAGCTCGCCGCCATGCGCTTCCGCTCGCCCCTGGAGGCGAAGGCCATGCGCAGGGCCAACAGCACCTACATCTTTCTCTCTGGCATGGTGATCGCGGCGTTCGTGTCGATCCCCGTGGTCAATCTGGCAACACCGATCTTCGCCATGGCCTTCATGGTACACGTGCACAAGCGATTGAGCAGTAAGCGCGCGGAGTTGATCGAGCCGGGGCGGTGAATCTCGACGCCGTCATTCCGGGGCGCGTGCAAGGGCGCGAGCCCGGAATGATTACGATGTGGTCTTCCCCGGCCATTGGCACAGGTCGGCGATGATGCACACCTCGCAGCGCGGCTTGCGCGCGAGGCAGGTGTAGCGGCCGTGCAGGATGAGCCAGTGGTGGGCGTGGCGCTTGTATTGCGCCGGCACCACCTGCTCCAGCTTCTGCTCCACCTCGAGCGGCGTCTTGCCGGTGGCGAGTCCGGTCCGGTTGCCGACCCGGAAGATATGGGTATCGACCGCGATGGTCGGCTCGCCGAAGGCGATGTTCAACACCACATTGGCGGTCTTGCGCCCGACCCCCGGCAGCGCCTCCAGCGCCTCGCGCGAGCGCGGCACCTCGCCGCCGTGCTGTTCGACCAGCACGCGCGACAGCGCCACCACATTCTTGGCCTTGGTGCGGAACAAGCCGATGGTCTTGATCATGTCGCGCACTTTGTCCTCGCCCAGCGCCACCATCTTGGCCGGCGTGTCGGCGGCGGCGAACAAAGCGGGCGTCGCCTTGTTGACGCCGGCGTCGGTCGCCTGCGCCGAGAGCACCACCGCCACCAGCAGGGTGAACGGGTTGATATGGGCCAGCTCGCCCTTGGGGTCGGGATTGGCGGCCTGGAAGCGGCGGAACGCCTCCTCGATCTCCGCATTGGTCCACTGCGGCAGCGCCCCGTGGGCCGCCTTCACATCGGCCTTGACGCGCTGGCGCGGCCCTTTGACCTTGGCGGGCTTGCCCTTGCGCGCTTTGACGGCCGGCTTGCGCGTCTTAGGACTAGTTGCCTTGCGCTTTGTCGCCTTGCGTTTGGCCTGCTTGCGGGTCGCCCTTTTCGCCATGTTTGGGGTATACTGACCGCGATGACCGCCGACAACGACCACGACCTCGAACCCACGATCTTTTCCGCCGTCATCACGCCGCACCGCTCGCTCGGCCGCGTGGGCTTCTGGCTGCTGATCGGCGGCTATGGCGTCATCAGCTTCGTGGCCGGGCTCGCCTTCCTGCTCATGGGCGCTTGGCCGGTGTTCGGCTTCTTCGGTCTCGACGTGCTGCTGCTGTACTGGGCCTTCAAGCTGAACTACCGCCACGCCGCCGCCTACGAGGAAGTGAAGGTCACGCCCGCCGCGCTCACCGTACGCAAGGTCAGCCACCGCGGCGTCGCGCGCGAATGGGTGCTCAACCCGCTCTGGGTCAAGCTCGACAAGGTGGTGCACGAGGAATTCGGCATCGAGCGGCTGTTTCTGGTTTCGCGCGGCAAGGAGCTGGGCATTGCCAGCTTCCTTGGCCCCGACGAGAAGGCGGGCTTCGCCAAGGCGCTCGGCGCGGCCATCAACGAGGCCAAGCGTGGCGTGACAAGGACGGTGTTGCCCTAGCCAGAAATCGGGTGGCTACGAAGATCGCGCCGTCCTAAATCCCGGTCATGAGCATGACCCTTGAACCGACGGCTGCGGCCGACCGTCTCGCCCTCAGTCCCCTCGCCACAGCGGCGACCGATTACGACGTGGTGCGCCGCGCCATCGCCCATATCCGCGGCAACTGGCGCTCCCAGCCCGAGATCAACGCCATCGCCCGCGCGGCCGGCATCTCCGCCACCGACCTGCATCACCTGTTCCGCCGCTGGTGCGGGCTGACACCCAAAGCATTTTTGCAGGCGCTGACCCTGCATCACGCGCGTGAGCTGCTGCGCTCGTCGGCGAGCGTTCTCGATACCGCCTACGAGGTCGGCCTGTCCGGCCCCGGTCGCCTGCACGACCTGTTCATCACGCACGAATCCATGTCGCCGGGCGAATGGAAGGCGGGCGGCGAAGGGCTCACCATGACCTACGGCTTTCATCCCTGCCCGTTCGGCATGGCGCTGGTCATGACCACGCCGCGCGGGCTGGCCGGCCTCGCCCTGGCCGACGCCGGCAAGGAGCGCGCTGCGCTACGCGACATGAAGGCGCGCTGGCCGAAGGCGAAATACGTCGAGGACTTCGCCGTCACCGCGCCGACCGCGCGCCGCATCTTCGACGCCGCGCTCTGGCGCAAGGATCAGCCGCTGCGCGTCGTTCTCATCGGCACCGATTTCGAAGTGCGCGTATGGGAAAAGCTGCTCGACATTCCCATGGGCCGGCTCACCACCTATTCCGACCTGGCGGCCAAAGCCGGCGCGCCGAAGGCCGCGCGCGCCGTGGGCGCCGCCGTCGGCAAGAACCCGATCTGCTTCGTGGTGCCGTGCCATCGCGTCATTGGCAAGAGCGGCGAGCTCACCGGTTACCACTGGGGCCTCACCCGCAAGCGCGCCATGCTCGGCTGGGAAGCGGGCATGGTCGCGGCGTGAACCTTTTCGTATCGCGCCCGCGGGAACCTCGGCCGGCCTCCGGCAGGAACGGGGCACTCGGCCTGCGCGTTGTCCATATTGAAGGACAACAAATTGAATTGAGGAGCCGCGCAATGCGCATGCGCTTTGTCGTTGCGCTGCTGGCGGCGATGGTGATCGCTCCCGGGGCGGCGATGGCACAGAACGCGCTCTACGGCGCGATCGGCGGCGCGGTGCTCGGCGCCGCGGTGGGCGGACCCGCCGGTGCGGCCGCCGGCGCGGCGCTCGGCGTCACCTTGGGGGGCTCGACCGAGCCGCCTGAGCCGGCGTCGAAATATGTTGAGGCCAGGCCGGCGCCACCACCACCGTCACCGCCGGTGGTGATAGCCGGTAAGCCGGACAGTCATCCCGCAGCCCCGCCCGGCTGAGGAGCCGCGCTACGCCGCCAGATCGAGCTTCGACGCTACCGTGGCATCGCCGTTGAGCCGGTAGATGATCGGCACGCCGGTGGGAATCTCGCGCTTGACGATGCCTTCCGGCGACAAGCGGTCAAGCACCATCACCAGCGCGCGCAGCGAATTGCCGTGCGCCGACACCAGCACGCGTTCGCCGCGCAGCACCGCCGGCAGGATTTCGTTGATGTAATAGGGCAGCACGCGCGCGGCGGTGTCGCGCAAAGATTCGCCGCCGGGCGGCGCCACGTCGTAGGAACGCCGCCAGATGTGTACTTGCTCGGGGCCCCATTTCTTGCGGGCATCGTCCTTGTTGAGACCGGCGAGATCGCCGTAGTCGCGCTCGTTCAGCGCCTGATCCTTGTAGGTCGGAAGGCCGATCTGGCCCAGTTCCTCCAGCATCAGGTCGAGGGTGCGCTGGGCGCGGATCAGCGCCGAGGTGTAGGCCAAGTCGAACTTGAGCCCTTGCGCCTTCAGCTTGCGCCCCGCCGACCGCGCCTCTTCGACCCCCTTCTCGCTCAGATCGACGTCGCGCCAGCCGGTGAACAGGTTCTTCTTGTTCCAGTCGCTCTCGCCGTGGCGCACGAGCACAAGCAGACGGTCGCTCATGGGGAAGGCCTT
>JARRNI010000175.1:2034-9981 GCA_037385125.1 Pseudolabrys sp. | reverse complement strand
GGTTCCCCTTGGCGTTCTTGCCGTGGCAGACCGCGCAATTGGACTCGAACAGCTTCTTGCCGGCGGCGAGATCGGCGCCCTTCTCGACCGGCAGGCCGGACAGCAAGCGCACATAGTCGGCGATGTTGGAGATCTGCTCCGACTTCAGCACGTCCTTGAAGGGCGGCATGTTGCCCTGATGGCCCTTGTCGTTGCCAGAGCGGGCACCATAGCGGATGGTCTGCCGGATTTGCGCCAGCTTGCCGCCCCACAGCCAGTCGTCGTCGTTGAGGTTGGGGTAGCCCTTGGCGCCACCGCCACCAGCCCCGTGGCAGGGCGCGCAATTGTCGGCGAAGGCAACGCGGCCCTCGGCACGGGCAAACTCGAGCAGTTCGGGACTGTCGACGATCTGCGCGAGCGAGGCCTTCGACAGCTTGGCCATCATCGGCGCGCGCTTGGCACGCAGGACGGCAAGGTCGGTCTCGACCGCCGCACGCGAATGCCAGCCCATCACCCCTTGCGTGGAATTGTGGATCAGCGGCCAGGCCGGATAGACGATCCAGTAGCCGATCGCGAAGACGATGGTGGCGTAGAAAGTCCACAGCCACCAGCGCGGCAGCGGTGTGTTGAGCTCGCGCACGCCGTCCCATTCGTGACCGGTCGTCGGGGTGCCGGTCAGCTCGTCGATTTTTGGTTGTTCGTCGGCCACCGGTCAGTCCTCCTTGAGCGGAATTCGCGCTGCGTCATCGAATTGCCGTTGCTTGCGACGTGACGGCCAGAGCGCGTAGATCAGCACCACCGCGAAGATCGCGAAGAAGTAGATGAGGCCCCATCGCTGGGCGAATTCGGCAACGGCCTTGTAGGTCGGGTCCATGGCTGTCACCGGATGTTGGCTTTGTCGTTGTAGAGTTTGAAGTTCACCTCAGTGCCGAGCATCTGCAGATAGGCGATCAGCGCGTCGGCCTCGGTGATGCGGTTGGGATTGCCGTCGAAGTCGCGCACGTTCGCTTTCGGATAGCGCTTCTGCAGGGCCGCTGCGTCCGGCGCGTTATCGGTCGCCTGGGTGCGCACATCGGCCATCGCGTCAGCAATGTCCTGCTTGGTATAGGGCACGCCCTCATCGGCCTGCACCTCCAACCGCTGCGCCACATGCTTGTAGTTCAGGTCGGTCTTCTCGAGGAATCCGTAGTAGGGCATGACCGAGCCGGGCACGACCGAGCGCGGATTGCGCAGGTGGTCGCGCTGCCACTGGTCGGAATACTTGCCGCCGACGCGCGACAGATCCGGACCGGTGCGCTCGGAGCCCCACTGGAACGGATGGTCGTACATGCTCTCGGCGGCGAGCGAGTAATGGCCGTAGCGCTCGACCTCGTCGCGCAGAGGCCGGATCATCTGCGAATGGCAGAGATAGCAGCCCTCGCGCACATAGATGTCACGGCCGAGCAGTTCGAGCGGCGTATAGGGCCGCACGCCCTCGACCTTCTCGATGGTGTTCTTGAGATAGAACAGGGGAACCACCTCGACCAGGCCGCCGATCGCGATCACGACCAGGATGCCGATGACGAGAACGATCGAGTTCTTCTCGAAGATCGCGTGTTTTTGCCAGAGCGACATTTTCGTCCTCGCCTTATTCCGCCGGCGCCAGCGCCACGCCGGCCGGCTCGGCTTCTTCCGCCGAGGTTACGGTTTTCCAGAGATTCCACGCCATGATCAGCGCGCCGGCGAGGAACAGGATGCCGCCGATGGCGCGGATGACGTAGAAGGGATGCATGGCCTCGACAGTCTCCACGAAGGAGTATTCGAGGAAGCCGAGCGGCGTATAGGCGCGCCACATCAGGCCCTGCAGGATGCCCGCCACCCACATCGAGGTGATGTAGAGCACGATGCCGATGGTCGAGATCCAGAAGTGCCAGTTGACCAGCTTGAGCGAGTAGAGCCTACGGTTCCACAGCCAGGGCACCAGACAGTAGATGGCGCCGAAGGAGATGTAGGCGACCCAGCCGAGCGCGCCGGAATGCACGTGGCCGATGGTCCAGTTGGTATAGTGGCTGAGCGAGTTGACGATCTTCACCGACATCATCGGACCCTCGAAGGTCGACATGCCGTAGAAGGCGACCGACACCACCATCATCCGCAATACCGGATCGGTGCGCAGCTTGTCCCAGGCGCCGGACAGCGTCATAATTCCATTGATCATGCCGCCCCATGACGGCATCCACAGCATCACCGAGAAGGTCATGCCGAGGGTCTGCGCCCAGTCCGGCAGCGCGGTGTAGTGCAGATGATGCGGGCCGGCCCAGATGTAGATGAAGATCAGCGCCCAGAAGTGGATGATCGACAACCGGTAGGAATAGACTGGGCGCTCCGCGCGCTTGGGGATGAAATAGTACATGATGGCGAGAAAGCCGGCGGTGAGGAAGAAGCCCACCGCGTTGTGGCCGTACCACCATTGCACCATGGCGTCCTGCACGCCGGCCCAGACGATGTAGGACTTCGGCGAGAAGATCGAGACGGGAATAGCCGGGTTGTTGCCGAGATGCAGCACCGCGATGGTGAGGATGAAGGCGAGATAGAACCAGTTGGCGACGTAGATGTGGGGCTCCTTACGCCGCATGATGGTGCCGAGATAGACCAGGAAATAGGTGACCCAGACGATGGTCAGCCACAGGTCGGCGTACCATTCAGGCTCGGCGTATTCCTTCGACTGCGTGATGCCAAGCAGATAGCCGGTACCGGCGATGACGATGAAGAAGTTGTAGCCGAGCACGACGAACCACGGCGCTAGATCGCCGGCCAGCCGAGCGCGCGAGGTGCGCTGGACGACATAGAACGAGGTGGCGATCAGCACGTTGCCGCCGAAGGCGAAGATGGCGGCCGAGGTGTGCAGCGGGCGCATGCGGCCAAAATTGAGCCACTGGTCAAGATTGAGCTGCGGGAACGACAGCTCGAGCGCGATGAAGACCCCCACGGAGAAGGCGGCGATGCCCCAGATGACGCCGGCGGCGGTGGCGAATTTCACCGGACCCATGTTGTAGTTCGGCTTGCCGTCGATTTCGAGCGGCGGCGGCGGCGCCGGGCGCTCATAGAAGCGGTTGATGATGGCGAACACCGCGATGACGCTTGCGGCGCTGAACAGATAGGCGTGGAAGGCATAGCCCGCCGTGTAGGCCCGCGACGCAACGAAGATCGACAGGAAGGCGAGCGCGGTAAAAAACAGCGCCAAGCTGCCTTCGCCAAGCGTCATGGTTTTCTGGGGAGCGGTTGCTGTCGCCATCGTAAGTTCCCGTGTTTTTTGGCTGGCTTACAAATGATTAATGCTTTCACAGATTTGTTACCGGCCATAGCCGAGTTCCACTTTGACCCAGGTCAAATTGGGCGCAATCCACACATGGTTGGCATGCGGTCGCACTGACGCGACCTGTCGTCACGTCAGCACAAAGCTGCGCTCTATGTCGGCAACCTGAATTTGCGGCTCGGGAGCGGGCGCGGCCGGGGCGCGCTCACCGCGGAACAGAACGCCGAGGCTGAAGCCGTCGTCGCCGAGCGCCAGCGCGGTGGCGTCGGCGCGTTCGGCCTCGGGCGCCAGCGCGCCATGCCGCACCTGCTTCTTCCAGTGCGCCTGCTCGGGCCGGAAGGTGATGCAGGGACTCAGGACCTCAATGAAGGCGAAGCCGGGCCAGTTAAGTCCCTCCACGATCATGCCGGCAAGGCCGTTGGGGTCGCCGGAGAAGCCGCGCGCGACGTAGTTGGCACCAGAGGCGACCGCCAGCGGCAGCGGCTGGAACGGGCGCAGGCCGAGACCCCCGGGCGCGATCTCGCTGTCCCAGTCCGGCTCTGTGGTGGGCGAAGGCTGGCCCTTGGTCATGCCGTAGACCCGATTGTCCATCACCACGTAGAGCAGGTCGACGATGCGCCGGCAGGCGTGGATGAAATGGTTGCCGCCGATGGAATAGCCGTCGCCATCGCCGCCGACGGCGATGACGTCGAGATCGGGGCGCGCGAGCTTGAGGCCGGTAGCCACCGGCAGCGCGCGGCCGTGCACGCCGTGGAAGCCGTAGGTGCTCATAATAGCCGGGCAGCCGCGACGAGCAGCCGATGCCGGAGACCAGCACCACCTCGTGCGGGGCAAGGCCGGCCTTGGCCAGCCCGCGCTCGAGCGCGACCAGCACGCCGAAATCGCCGCAGCCCGGGCACCAGACCGGATGGGCGCCGGAGGCGAAGTCCTTGCCAGCGTAAACTCAGTGAGGGGCTTCGGAGGTGGCGGCGGAGTTGACTTGCGTTTCACTCATGAGGCTTGTCCATTTTCTACCCGGTCATTCCGGGGCGCGCCGAAGGCGCGAACCCGGCGCTTCGCGCCGTCCCGGAATGACGGAAAAATTCACACCACATAGCTCGCGATCTCCGAGGGCCGGAACGGCAAGGGGCCCGGGCGCGCGACGCTTTCGGCGCTGGTGGGTATGGCCTTCTGCCCGAGCAGGTAATGGTACAGCTGCGCACTGGGGTTCTGCTCGACGACGATGACGCGGCGGGCTCCACCGAGCGCGCGCGCCAGCGCTTCCGCCGGCACCGGCGAGAGCATGCGCAAGCCGACGACGCGGATGCGGCGGCTGTCTGCGGCGAGCCGCCGCGCGGCTTCGCGCACCGGGGCCAACGGTGGAGCCGAAAGCGATCACCGCGGTGTCGCCAAGGCCCCAGCGCTTGCCCCAGTATTCGCCGGCATCGAAGCGCGCGATCTTCTTGCCACGCCGATTGATCTGGGCGACGTGAATGCCGGCGCCGCTTGCTGGCAGGTCGGCTTCGTTATGGGTGAGGCCTTCCGCCACCCATTGATGGCCGGGCGTGCCGGGCACCGGCATCGGCGCAACGGCGTTGGCGCCAAGCGCATAGCGCTTGAACGGCTTGTCGGCCGGGGCGCCGTCGGTGCGGCGCGTGAGCAGCTTGGGACGTTCGGTGTGCGGATCGACCACAGTGCGGGCCTGGCCGAGCGCCTTGTCGGACAGCACCAGCACCGGCACCTGCAGCGACTCGGCGGCATAGACGGCGAACTCGGCGGTGTTGATGCAATCCGAAACCGACATCGGCGCCAGCACCACACGCGGCGCGTCGCCATGCGCGCCGTGGATGGCGAGATTGACGTCGCCCTGCTCGGTCTTCGACGGCAGGCCGGTGGAGGGGCCGCCGCGCATCACGTCGACCACCACCAAAGGGATTTCGGTGGCCACCGCCAGGCCGAGCGTCTCCACCATCAGCGACAGGCCGGGACCGGAGGTGAACGTCATGGACGGCGTGCCGCCATAGGAGGCGCCGAGCGCCATGTTGATCGAGGCGAGCTCGTCCTCGGCCAGCACCAGCTTGCCGCCGAGCTTTTCCAGACGGGGCGACAGCCACTCCACCATGTCGGTGGCCAGCGTGATCGGATAGCAGCCGACGAAGCGCACGCCGCCGCGCAGTGCGCCGAGCGCGACCGCCTGGTTGCCGCTGATCAGCCAGCGCGCCGTCTTTTGGGGCGGCGGGAGCCGCATGTTGAGGGGGAGGCTGCCGGCGGCCTCGGCGCCGGCCAAGGCGCTATTGGCATTGGCGGCGGCGAGTTCCGCGCTTTTTCCGGCGAAGACGGCGTCCACCGCGGTCCTGATATCTTCCGGTGCAAGGCCGAGGAGGGTCGCCGCCGCACCGGCGGCGAACATGTTGACGCGCATGCCGCGCAAGGCGCGCTCATGCTGGCTCGCCAGCTTGTCGCTCATGACGAAGGGCACCACGCGCGCCTTCGAGCGCGCGATGCCGGGCGGCACCGGCCCGGCTTCCGGGTCGGCGATGATGACGGTGGTCTCGTCGAGCGGGATTTCCAGGCCGAACTGCTCGACCTTTTCCCAGTCGAGCGCCACGAACAGCTCATAGCGGTCGGGCTGCGACTCCACCGGCTCGGTGGAGACTTGCAGCAGCGCCGCCGATTCGCCGCCGCGCACCTGCGGCCCTAACAGCTGCGTCATCATGCCGTAATAGCCGGCATGCGCCGCCGCACGCAGCAAGACACTGCCGGCCGTCAAGGCACCGGCACCGCCGCTGCCGGCGAATACGATGCTGATGGATGTGCGCGCCACTCGAACCGCTCCCGCCGTGACCTTGCGAGCGGGCATGGTCGCCAGCGGCCAACGTGCCGCGTTGAGCAGGATCAAATAACGCTGAAATTTCGATGCAAATGGAACTTCAAATACAAATGGCAGTCGGAAAAACGACAAAGGCGCGCCCCGCGCCCGTAGCCGCGGCAGCGCGCCTTGCAACGCCCCTGAAAGTCAGGCGGTGGACTTCACCTCGATCTTCTTGGCCTGGGTCGGCGCCGGCTTCGGGACCGTCACCTTCAGGACGCCCTTGTCGATGGTGGCCTTGATGGCGTCGGCATTGACGCCGTCGGGCAGCTCGAGCGAGCGCTCGAACGAGCCGTAGCTGCGCTCGACTAGGCGGTAATTCTTGTCCATCTCCTCCTTCTCGGCTTTCTTCTCGCCGCGGATGGTGAGGACGTTGTCGGACAGGTTGATCTGCACGTCCTTTTCTTCCAGGCCCGGCAGCTCGGCGGTGATCTCGATCTCCTTGTCGGTTTCCGCCACGTCCATGGTCGGCAGCGCCATGGTGCTGGTGATGCCGCCATTGCCGATCGAGGGGAACCCGCGGGTGAAGCTGTCGAACAGCCGGTCGATCTCATTCTGCAGGGAGACGAACGGATTGTCGGAGCGAGCGACGCCGCGCTGGCTGCCGACGGGAATGAGGGATTTCAGGTTCATGGTGACCTCCGGAATTTGTTGACGCCTTCTCGACGACGTCGTCTTCTTAATACGATCCCGCCCGCCGGTGTTCCTTGAGGAAAATCAAGTTTGCCCCCGCCGGCGGGCGGCCGCTACTGGGCGGCCTCGCGCGGCTCGACGGTGACGCCCGAGCTCGGCTCGATCCAGACCATATGGTCCTTCACTTCCTTGACGCCGGGGATATTCTCGGCGGCGACCTTCAGCGCTTGGCGTTGGCGGTCGTCCACGATCATGCCCCAGAACTCAACCACGCCGTCACGCACCACTACGTTGACGGTGGCCGTCGGCGCCCATTCCTGCTTCTCCATTTCCTCCAGCAGGCGATTACGGATGGCGGCGTCGTCCGGGGCGGTGGGCGGGGCCTCGCGTGCCAAGCTGACCATGGCCTGCATCAGGTTGGAGCGGGTGATGATACCGACTACCTCATCGCCGCACACGACCGGAACCCGCTTGATGCGCTTGCGCTCCATCAACTCGACCACGTCTTCCAGGCCGCCGTTCTCGTTGACGGTATACGCCTCGCGGGTCATCACCTCGGAGACCTTGCGCCCGTGCGAATGGCTGTATTCCGCGGCCAAGCGGCCCGGGCCCATGAGGAACTCGAGCCAGCGGCCGTGCCGACGCTCGGTCCGAGTCTCGCGGCGGCGCAGGAAATCGCCCTCCGACAGCACGCCCACCAGCTTGCCCTGCTTGTCGATCACCGGCAGGCCGCTGATGTGATGCTCCAGCATCACCCGCGCGGCCTCCATTACCGTCGCGTCGGGATCGATCGCGATCACGTCGCGGGTCATCACGTCTTCGGCTCTCATGACACCCTCCAATATGGTTGGGCACATGAGACCACGGCGCTGGATGCGCGCGTTGATGCAAGTCAAGGGAATACCCTCCCCGTAGGCGGGAGAAATAAAAATAGCCCCGGCAACGGGAGTGCCGGGGCAGTTCAGAACCGAACTCGGTCGGGGAGGAACGACGTTCGGTTTTCCTAGCCGTTCAGCCTGTTCAAGGCACCACGGCTGCGGAGGACGATACGGCGGGAGGTCGGTACCGCGATGGCGCCGGAGTTCTCGAGCTGGGTCAACGTGCGCGACACGGTCTCGATGGTGAGGCCGAGATAGTCGGCAATGTCCTGGCGCGACATCGGCAGGTCGACCTCGCCGGCGCCGGCATTGCG
>JARRNI010000175.1:0-2013 GCA_037385125.1 Pseudolabrys sp. | reverse complement strand
TCGGCCGAGAAGCTGTGCTCGTCGCCGACCTCGAGGCCGAAAATGTCGCCGGGCAGGTAGAAGGAGCCGATCTGGCGGCGGCCGTCGTTGAGCACCTTGTAGGTGCGCACCGCGCCGCTATCGACCTTGTAGAGATAATCGGCCGGCTCGTTCTCGCCGTAGATCTCCGCGTTCCGCGAGAACGGCATCGGCGCGCCCATCATCTCGATCGCGCTGCCGAGCGAGACCGATCCCGCGGCCGGAACGGGCCGGCTGACGCGGTCGGGGGTCGGGCGGGCGGCGGTCCGGTTCATCATCGTCTGGGTCAGCATGGCGTATCTCCATGAATTCGATGGTGAATGGATATCGCTGGAATACGACGCCCGAAATTCAGATAATCTCCATAGGGGGTTTCCCGGAGGCGGCGGGCGGGCTCCCCAGGCAAGTCGAATCATGGCGCAAGCTACTGATAAAATTCATCTTTTCGAAGAGCCCGAGCGCGGCGCGGTGCTGCGCTACGCCTCCGCGCCGGCCGTGGTGGCGGTCGCTTGGCTGATCAGAGAACTGCTAGCGCCGGCCCTGCCGAGCGAGACAATCTTCATCTACTTTGTGCCACCGCTGATCATCGCAGCCTGGATCGGCGGGCTTTGGCCAGGGCTGCTCGCGACGGCGCTGAGCCTGGGAACCTCGTTCCTTCTTATCGATGCGCCGGGGTCATCCTTGGCGACCTGGATCAACTGCGCAGCCTTCAGCGTGATCGGAATCGGCGTATCGTGGGGCGGCGAGCTGTTGCGCCGCGGCCGCAAGCGCGCGAACGCGATGACGCGCGACACGCTGCAGCGGCAGGCGCACCTGCAATCGATTCTCGACACCGTGCCAGAGGCGATGATCGTCATCGACGAGCGCGGCATCATGCAGTCGTTCTCGAGCGCGGCCGAGCGCCTGTTTGGCCATGGCGCCGCCGAGACGATCGGACAAAACGTCAAGATCCTGATGCCCTCGCCCTATCGGGAGAGCCATGACGACTACCTGCAGCGCTATCTGACCACGGGCGAACGGCGCATCATCGGAATCGGCCGCGTGGTGGTGGGCCAGCGCAAGAACGGCTCGACCTTTCCCATGGAGCTGGCGGTCGGCGAGATGAAGTCCGGGCAGAAACGCTTCTTCACCGGCTTCATCCGCGACTTGACCGAGCGGCAGAAGACCGAGGCGCGGCTGCAGGAGCTGCAATCCGAGCTGGTGCACATCTCGCGCCTCACCGCCATGGGCGAGATGGCCTCCACGCTGGCGCACGAGCTCAACCAGCCGCTGTCGGCAATCAACAATTATCTGAAAGGCTCGCGCCGGCTGATCGGCGACGGCGAGGCCGGCGACGAGCGCACCGCCATGCTGCGCGACGCGCTCGACAAGGCCGGCGACCAGGCCATGCGGGCCGGACAGATCATCCGCCGGCTGCGCGACTTCGTCTCGCGCGGGGAAAGCGAACGGCGGGTGGAGAGCATCACCAAGCTGGTGGAGGAGGCGAGCGCGCTGGCGCTGGTCGGCGTCAAGGACCGCGGCATCCGCGTCACCTTCCACTTCGACCCGAGCGTCGAATGGGTGCTGGCCGACCGCGTGCAGATCCAGCAGGTGCTGCTAAACCTGATCCGCAACGCCATGGACGCCATGGAGGAGGCCGCCACCCGCGACCTCGTAGTCTCGGTGGTGCCGGCGGGCGAGACTCATGTGCGGGTGAGCGTGGCCGACACCGGCTCCGGCATCGAGCCGGAGGTGGCCGAACAGCTTTTCCAGCCCTTCGTCACCACCAAGCGGCACGGCATGGGCGTCGGCCTGTCGATCTCGCGCACCATCATCGAGGCGCATGGCGGCCGCATCTGGGTGGAGCCGAACCCGGGCGGCGGCACCATCTTCCATTTTACGCTGACCGCGGTAAATGAGGGGGATGTCGACGATGCAGCCTGAGCCGGTCATCTATGTGATCGACGACGACGAGGCGGTGCGGCAGTCGCTCGAATTCCTGCTCAAGACAGCCGG
>JARRNI010000174.1:0-7956 GCA_037385125.1 Pseudolabrys sp. | reverse complement strand
GAACGCCCATCTTGCTCTAGCCGGACGCGTGGGCGCAAGATGCTAGAAAACTAGGTGATTCATGGGGTTGAGGGTGACCGTTCCCATTATTTCCACGTTGGGTTCAGACCAGTTATTCGGGTTTGCAGCCCTGCAGAGCGGCGTCCGAGAAATGAATATTTTCGGCTGAGGCCCAAGTCCCGCTTCGAGCATGGAAGGAAGCCCACAGTCCCTTCGGAAACGATTTCCGACCAACGATTAGGAGCAGAAATCCCGGAAGATGATGGGTGGAGCGGCGCACCACCTCGCCGATACTCGATAGGTCATGGGAGGATGGGGACGGCACTTCTTCCGGGTGGGTGTGCCAATCGCCAACGTAGTCCAGGCCTTGTTTGTGGTGCTCGAAAATCTCATCCTGTTCAGACGCACGATGAGGGCGGAATGAAAACAGGCTTCTGCGATCCTTCACACGTGGGCCGGTAGCGGCCACAATTTGCCATTCCTGTCCCCGGATGCGGGCGAACAGTTGGCCTCCAGCCTCGCGATGAAAAAAACGGCGTTGCCGATGCGCGTCGAACGTCGCCAGCATCTGGGATCGGATACGGACCAAGATTGGCTTGACCGAAAGCACTAGATCTGCGTCGCTCATCGGAAAGTCCAGTCGCTCTTGATCAAACCGCCCATGTCGTCTGATCGCCCGCGCTTCGCAATCCAAGCGGTGGCAATCGCCGCCTCGGCCTCTTCGAACGCCGCGGTATCCGCCAGCCATGATCGCCACGCCGGTGCACGCGCACGTCTGCGCAAAGCGTCCACGGCAAGACCGGCGACGAGAGCTTGCGCGTTGGACAGTTCGATTGCGCCGAACGGGGTTGAAGCCCCGCCGCATTCAGGGGGAGGCGGCTTGCCGCCGATGACGACCGGTAGGCGGAATTCTCCGCTCTCGTCGAAACCGTCGGACAGCTTTGCGCCCGAGTTGCGAACGAGGACGGCGTGTGCGGCCAACGCATGTGCCTCCACCCAACCGTAGACGCCGGACGCTCCGGCGTCGAGCTGCATCATAGCGTGCTCGACTGATGCGTCGGCCGTCCAGTCGCCGGTGCAGCTTACAACTAGGTCCGCCTGCTTCAACGCTTCAGAGTGTTTGCGGGCGAAGGTTGCGAACGTCATCTTGTAGCGCTGCACGAAGCCGATCATTGGCAGGTCGACGCGGATGGCGTCGGCCAAGGCCTCCGCTTTGCCGCGCCCCTCGACGCGCGCTCCGAGTTCGTGACGACGGATGTTCTCCCAGCCGAGGTTTTCAGGGTCGACGAGGTGTAGGTGCTCGACGCCGGCTTGCGCCAGCATGCGAGCAACGCCAGATCCCAGCGCTCCGCAGCCCACGACGACGACTTTGGACGCTGCCATCTCGCGCTGAACGCCATCGGGGAGGCGAGTCGACGATGCATCCAAGCGGGTCGTGGGCAGGCGTTCGATGTCGAAGCGCTCAAAGAGGGTCTGGATCGGGTTTTCCGTGCGCTCGATGCCCCCTCGAAAGAAGCGCCGCTTAAGGGGATTGCCCTTACGGTCGAGCGGAGGACGGATCCTCAGCGCAGCGTAGTGTTCGCGGCCCGATGCGGCCGTGCCAGCGAGGATGACGAACGCCTCCTTTGGATCGCTTTGGACAAGCTTCGCTAGGAGGTCCGTGCCGCCCTGAGACCGCGCTTCGACTAGTGCCCAGAGATCAGCCGCGGAATTAGGGTAGCGGGCGGGAGAGGGAAGAGGGTCGATCGAGACGACAGCCGTTGTCTTGGGTCGCTTAGGCGCCGCGCCCGTCCGGTTGACCCAGAACCTGATGGCGTCGGCTTTGCTCGGCAGCACGAATACCTCGCTCTTCGTCAGCACCGCGTGGGCGTGCCTCGACTTTCGGGCGCCATCGAAACCCGGCAATATTCGGGCGAAGAGATCCGATCGGCTGGCCCAGGTCAGCCAGTAAAGACCGAAATCTTCGTGGAAGTCGTCATCGTGTTGCCGGGCCTCGTTCTCGGTGAGAAGGCGGAAGGCTTCGGCGAGCGCTATGCGGACCGTTTGCACCGAATTGCCGGGCACCGGCTTGCCGCCCAGACAAAGCCTACCGTTCTTTTCGATATGCGGTTGCACCTGTGAACGCGCATAACCGACGAGATAGACTCGGGCGGCGCTGTAGGGAAAATCTGCGTCGACCTGCACTTCAAGTTCACACCCGCGCCACCGCAAACGCCAGCCCTCGGTCATGCCGGATCGCAGCGAACCTTCGGGCAGGCGGCCGAGGTACTCGTCGCCGAGACCGGCGAACCAGTCATCTAGGGCGACACTCTCGGGCGTGGTCAATGGCGTCGCCTTAAGTTGGAGGCTCACGCGTGGCGGTTCCCCATAGATGCGTAGCGAGTCTCGCCCTGCTTGATCACCGCAGGCCCGCTGGCCATCTCGACCTGAGACTTCTTTGAGGGGTCGGGCTGCTTGGAGAACCAGTCAGTGTAGAACAAGTTGTCCCACGCCTTCATCGCCTCGTCGTGCGAGCAATCGACCTTGTCGAGAACATCGAGGTGTTCGAGGTTTTCCTCGATCTTCTCCTTTAAGAATTTGGTCTTCTCGTCACCCGTTTCGGCGATGTTTTCGTCCAGCACGGGATGTTTGATCGCATCGTTCCAAGCCAGCGTGGCAGCGATGTTCTTCAGCGTCTGCCTGAATACGGCGTCGTCGCGCCCATCGGACTGCACGAAATGGTCGGAGACGAGCTTGGAGATTGCGAAGCCGCTGGAGATCTTATTAGACCAGCCAGCGCGGCTACGGGCGAATGCCTTGACGAGCCGCACGATCCGCACGAACTGCCCATCGTTGCCATTGGCCGTGGCGTCCTGCGACCGCCGCTTGTTCTCGTCCTTGAACCACTTGGTGTTGGCGAGCGGGTCGGAAGTCCGCCACTTGTCGCCAGCGGCGATCTCGTACGATTTCTTGTCCTCGCCGGTGAAAAGATCCTTGCCGCGAATTTCGCGATAGACCGGCACGTCGACGTGATAGCCCTCTTGCTTGTAGTAGACGCGAACGCAGTTATTTCGCGGCTCGGGGGGATCGGAAAACTGGTCGTCCTGCAGCCCGTCGCTCACCATCTTCCTGGCGTCCGGCGCAGACATGCCCACACCGTTTTCGTCCTTCAGGCTGTCGAGGGAGAAATAGACGCCGTCATCAACGTCGTAGTCCCCGCGATCGTTCTGGATCATAGTTCGCATCGCGTAGCTGCCTTGAGTGCGAGATCCGATAGCCTTTGGACTCTCGTTGCGCGCTAGTCCGTTCTTGAGCCGCTTTCGGTTCGTCTTGGCTTTGCCGTAGATGTCCGCACGGTCGTCGTCGGACATGCGCACCTGCGAGCGTTCGAAAGCCTTCACCTGTTCGTTACAATCTTTCACGTCGTTATCTCCATCGGCACGCCGGCCTTAGGCATCGCGGGAAGGCCCATCATCAGGTTCTTCACCATCTTTCCATCGGGATCATTCGGATCGTCGCAGGCGCTCTTGGCAAAATCCGCGTCGTTGCTCGCCTGTTGGATCAGCCGATTCACGGCTTCGGAGCGAGCGTCATCGAGGGCCAGAAACTTCATCATCTCGGCAGGTACGTCTTTGTTAGGAAAACGCAACCTCCGGACGGGTCGTCCCAATTCGGTGAGCTTGTTACCAATGAAGCGCGCCATGTTATCGAAGGCGAATTCCTGGGCGGTAATACTCAGACCTGCAGCTTCTGCGCCCATCTTCCAGCCCAAAATCGAACGATGGACTTGCTCCGGCGCAATGAGTTCGCCCTCAGGTCGAGAGCAGGTGCCGAGCGAAAATATCTCGATCGGCGCATCTTTCGGTGCGCACGCCAACGCGTCGACTAGCCCGACCATAATGGGATTGTTCGCCCAGAGGCCGCCATCGGCGAAGACTTGTTTGACGTCGTGGTCGTTGTTCGGGTCGTCGACAGCCGCAAGGGATCGGAAGATTGGGGCGGCGCTGGAAGCCATGCACACATCGACGAGCTTATAGTGGTCGTCGCGCACCCCGCTGGCCGGCGTTTTCTTGAAAACCCAAGAGCGGTGGCTGCTCATCAAGACCGCGGGAATGGAGAGCGAGATGCCGCGCTTCTCAAAGACGTCAAGCATCGTCGTCTGATTGAGAACATCCGTCAAAGCCTCGCGCAGCACCGCATCGCCCTTGCGGACGTAGCGTCCTCCGACAAACACGCGCCAGATCGCGCTGGACGTGGCTTTGATCCTATGAGGGAATATCTGGCGGCCGTGTTCACGGTAGAGCTTTGCTACCTCGTTCATCGGGCGGCCAGCCGCGAGGGCGCACGCGACGATCGCGCCCGTACTTGTCCCGGTGATTAAGTCGAAGCCCTTGCCGAGATCGAGAGATTCTACGCGACGCGTGCGTGCGAATTGCGTGACGAGACGATCAAGGAACGCAGCAGTGTAAATGCCGCGCATGCCGCCTCCATCGAGGCTGAGAACGCGATAGGGTCTGGTGACGGTGTGCTCGGCCGCCTCGTCCGTTTGGGATTTTACGATCACGCTTGTCACCGCACGTCCGAAAAGTTGATTCCCGATTCGTTCCCCGTGTCATTTCGCGGCGAGGCTGAACTCGCCGCGAACGCCTGGCTCAAGTTTTCCGGCATTGGCGCCGGGTGTCTTTTAAGCTCAGCCCATTAGCGGGCGTACTGTGCCTGGTCCGGCGGGCGAACATTCGCGCCCAGCGGGCGTACTATGACCCCCGTCAGAAAATTTTTTGTTTCCAGTAATTAGCTACACCCCGTCGTCCCCCCGCATGTATCACACTTCATGCAGGTCCCGTTCCTCACCAAAGTGAAGTTGCCGCATTCGGGGCAAGCCTCGCCCTCGTAGCCCTTGGCGCGGGCTTCGGCGCGCTTCTCGGCCGCCGCGTGCTTGGCGTGGCTAAGGGCGTCGGCGTCGTTGAGCGCCTCCAGCGCCTGCGCCGGCGACAGCTTGGCTTCCAGCTCAGCTTTGAGCGCGGTGGTGCCGGCGGTCTCGGTGCGCGGGCCGTGGAAGGCGGTTACTTTGGCCCCCCCACCCGGCGCGCTGCGCGCGCCACCCTCCCCCACAAGGGGGGAGGGAGAAGAAGCGCCCGTCGTCCCTTCGCCGCCCGGACCCCGCACCACCGACAGCCGGTCGGTGCGCGAACGGGTCAGGCCCTTGGAGACATAGTGCGAGGCCGGCGCCGGCTTGCCTTCCTCCACGCCCTTGCCGAGCGCGTCGAAGCCGGACTCGCTCGGGTCGACATGGGCGAGGTCGAAGCGCTCCAGATACGACACCGCCAGCTCGCGGAACACGTAGTCGAGGATGGAGGTGGCGTATTTGATCGAGTCGTTGCCCTGCACCGGGCCCTGCGGCTCGAAGCGGGTGAAGGTGAAGGCGTCGACATATTCGTCGAGCGGCACGCCGTATTGCAGGCCGAGCGAGACCGCGATCGCGAAATTGTTGATGATCGATCGCAGCGCCGCGCCTTCCTTGTGCATGTCGATGAAGATCTCGCCCAGGCGGCCGTCGTCATATTCGCCGGTGCGCAGATAGACCTTGTGGCCGCCGACCACCGCCTTCTGGGTGTAGCCCTTGCGGCGGTCGGGCAGCTTCTCGCGCTCGCGCAGCACGGTGACGCGCTCGACGATCTTCTCGACCACCTTCTCGGCCAGGCCCGAAGCGCGCGCCGCCATCGGCTTGTCGAGGAAGGTCTCGAGCAGGTCGTCCTCGCACTCCTCGTCCTCGATGAGCTGCGCGTTGAGCGGCTGCGACAGCTTGGAGCCGTCGCGGTAGAGCGCGTTGGCCTTCAAGGCGAGTTTCCAGGACAAGAGATAGGCCGCCTTGCAGTCCTCCACCGTGGCGTCGTTCGGCATGTTGATGGTCTTGGAGATGGCGCCGGAGATGAAGGGCTGCGCCGCCGCCATCATGCGGATGTGGCTTTCGACCGACAGATAGCGCTTACCCGTGCGCCCGCACGGGTTGGCGCAGTCGAACACCGGATAGTGCTCGGGCTTCAGGTGCGGGGCGCCTTCCACCGTCATGGCGCCGCAGACATGGATGTTGGCGGCCTCGATCTCGCGCTTGGAAAATCCGAGCGCGCCGAGCAGGTCGAAACTGGGGGAGGCGAGCTCTTCGGCCGCGATGCCGAGGGTGTCGCGGCAGAACTCCTCTCCAATCGTCCACTTGTTGAACACGAACTTGACGTCGAAGGCGGTCGGCAGCGCCTTCTCGATCTTGCCGATCGCCTCTTCGGTGAAGCCCTTGGCTTTCAGCGTGGTGTGGTTGATGGCGGGGGCCTGCGCCATGGTGCCGTGGCCGACCGCATAGGCCTCGATCTCGGCGATCTGGCTTTCCGAGTAGCCGAGCGTGCGTAGCGCCTCCGGCACGGCGCGGTTGATGATCTTCCAGTAGCCGCCGCCGGCCAGCTTCTTGAACTTGACCAGCGCGAAGTCGGGCTCGATGCCGGTGGTGTCGCAGTCCATCACCAGGCCGATGGTGCCGGTGGGCGCGATCACGGTCGCCTGCGCGTTGCGGTAGCCGTTCGCTTCGCCGAGCTCGAGCGCGCGATCCCAGGCCGCCTCGGCGTGGGTGATGAGGTCGGGATCGGGGCAGGCCGCATGGTCGAGCGGCACCGGCGGGGTAGCGACTTTCTCATAGCCGGTGCGCTCGCCATGGGCCGCGCGGCGATGGTTGCGGATGACGCGCAGCATGGGCTCGCGGTTCTTCTTGTAGCCGGGGAAGGGGCCGAGCTCGCGCGCCATCTCGGCGGAGGTGGCATAGGCGACGCCGGTCATGATGGCGGTGAGCGCGCCGCCGAGCGCGCGGCCGGAATCGGAATCGTAGGGGATGCCGGAGGTCATCAGCAGGCCGCCGATATTGGCGTAGCCGAGGCCGAGCGTGCGGAATTCGTAGGAGAGCTGCGCAATCTGCTTGGACGGGAACTGTGCCATCAGAACGGAGATTTCCAGCACGATCGTCCACAGCCGCACGGCATGCTCGTAGGATTCTACGTCGATGCGCTTCGTCGCCTCGTCGCGGAACGTCAGCAGATTGAGCGAGGCGAGATTGCAGGCCGTGTCGTCGAGGAACATGTATTCCGAGCACGGATTGGAGGCGCGGATCGGCCCCGATGCCGGGCAGGTGTGCCATTCGTTCACCGTGGTGTGGTATTGCAGGCCCGGATCGGCGCTCGCCCAGGCGGCATGACCGATCTTCTCCCACAGATCGCGCGCCTTCACCGTCTTCTTGACCTTGCCATTCTTGCGGAAGGTGAGGTCCCAATTGCCGTCGGCCTCGACCGCCTTGAGGAAGCCGTCGGTAACGCGCACCGAATTGTTGGAGTTCTGCCCGGAGACGGTGAGATAGGCATCCGAATCCCAGTCGGTGTCGTAGGTCGGGAAATGGATGTCCTTGTAGCCCTGGCGCGCGAACTGGATCACGCGCTTGATGTAGTTGTCGGGCACATAGGCGCGCCGCGCCAGCCTGATCTCGCGCTTGAGCGCCGGGTTCTTCTCCGGCGAGAAGCAGTCGTCGCCCGAGCCCTCGCAGTTGACGCAAGCGCGCATGATGGCGCGCAGGTGCTTCTGGTTGGTCTTGGAGCCGGTGACCAGCGCCGCCACCTTCTGCTCCTCCAGCACCTTCCAGTCGATATACTGTTCAATGTCCGGGTGATCGACGTCGACGATCACCATCTTGGCGGCGCGGCGCGTGGTGCCGCCCGACTTGATGGCGCCGGCGGCGCGGTCGCCGATCTTGAGGAAGCTCATCAGGCCGGAGGACTTGCCGCCGCCGGAAAGCCGCTCGCCCTCGCCGCGCAGCGCCGAGAAGTTGGAGCCGGTGCCGGAGCCGTATTTGAACAGGCGCGCCTCGCGCACCCACAGGTCCATGATGCCGCCGTCATTGACCAAGTCGTCGGTGATGCCCTGGATGAAGCAGGCGTGCGGCTGCGG
>JARRNI010000173.1:0-8033 GCA_037385125.1 Pseudolabrys sp. | reverse complement strand
CCTCGGCAAAATAGAACGGGCCCGCATCGACGATCTCGGTGGTCACCGGACCGAAGCCCTTCTTCGCGAGCTCCTTCTCGTACATGGCCTTGGAAGCCTGCGCCGCCTTCTTCTGCTCCGGCGTGAATGTGTAGATGCCGGAACGGTATTGCGTGCCGACGTCGTTGCCCTGGCGCATGCCCTGGGTCGGGTCGTGGCTTTCCCAGAAGGTCTTGAGCAGCGTTTCGTAGGAGACCTCGTTGGGGTCATAGACCACCAGCACCACCTCGTTATGGCCGGTGCGGCCGGTGCAGACCTCCTCATAAGTCGGATTGGGCGTGAAACCGCCGGCATAGCCGACTGCGGTCACGTAGACGCCATCGCCCAGTTCCCAGAACTTGCGCTCGGCGCCCCAGAAGCAGCCGAGGCCGAACAGCGCCTTCTCGCTGCTTTCCGGGTAGGGTCCGTTCAGCGCATGGTGATTAACGAAGTGCTCGGCGGCCGCGGGAATGGGCTGGTCGCGGCCCGGCAAGGCCTCGGCGCGGCTGGGCATGGAAACCTTCTTGAAACCGAACATGGGGCAATTCTCCTGCAATTGACGGCAGGGATTTAGGCACGCGGCAGACTAGCTTAAACGCGCGGGCCGATCACGTCTCGGACACGGGGGCAGGCGGGGTTCACGGTCGCGAGACCGCCATTCCGGGACGGCGCGAAACGCCTGGCCCGGAATGACAAGTTTAGAGCAGCTACGGCCTAGCATAGCCGATCAGCGGCTTTTTCTTGCGGCCCAGCAGCATGAAAACCACGCCGAGGAAGCCGAGCACGGCCCAGCTCGGCGCCGCCAGCAGCGTCAGCATCACCGGGTCCCACAGCATGCCGTTGGCATAGGGCAAGATCGCCGGCTTCAGATCGGCGAGGCTGCCGGCATTAATCAGCTCCCACAGCGCCCGCACCGTGGTGATGGAGACGCTGTCGCCGGCGATCGACTTGGTGCCGTCATAAATCACCAGGACGAAGGCGGCGGCGAGGCAGATCAGGCCGATAAAGCGGAACAAGAAGCGGATCATGGTCGATGAGGTCTTTCCAGGCGCCCCAGTTACGCGCCCACGGGCGCTTCGTTACCCCGCAGGGCGTGAAGGTTCAACCGGCCCCCGCATAGCAGGCTTCCCTTGAGCAATTGCTGCCCGTTCCGCTAGGGTCGCCCGTGCCGGGAACCCCCGGTTCGCGTTTCCCATGGAGTATTGATGTCCGCCAAGCTTCCTGGCCGCTCGCGGCCGACCTTTACCGACCAAGAAGCCCTGCAATTTCATAGCCGCGGCCGGCCCGGCAAGCTGGAGGTCATCGCCACCAAGCCGATGGCGACCCAGCGCGACCTGTCGCTCGCCTATTCGCCGGGCGTGGCGGTCCCGGTGCTCGCCATCGCCGAGGACGCCAGCCGCGCCTACGACTACACCACTAAGGGCAATTTCGTCGCCGTCATCACCAACGGCACGGCCATTCTGGGGCTGGGCAACCGCGGGGCGCTTGCCGCCAAGCCGGTGATGGAAGGCAAGGCGGTGCTGTTCAAACGCTTCGCCGACATCGATTCTATCGATCTGGAAGTCTCCTCCGAGGATCCGGACGAGATCATCAATTGCGTGAAGCTGCTCGGCAAAGGCTGGGGCGGCATCAATCTCGAGGACATCAAGGCGCCGGAATGCTTCATCATCGAGCAGCGCCTGCGCGAGCTTCTGGACATCCCGGTCTTCCACGATGATCAACACGGCACGGCCATCATCGCCGCCGCCGGCCTGCTCAATGCGCTCGATCTTACCGGGCGCAAGATCGAGGACACCAAGCTGGTGTGCAACGGCGCCGGCGCCGCCGGCATCGCCTGTCTCGAATTGCTGCGCGCCATCGGCTTCCGCCCGGAGAACCTGATCCTCTGCGACACCAAGGGCGTGATCTATCAGGGTCGCACCGACGGCATGAATCAGTGGAAGTCCGCCAATGCGGTAAAGACCAAGGCGCGCACGCTTGAGCAGGCCATCGAGGGCGCCGACGTCGCCTTCGGCCTGTCGGTGAAGGGAGCCTTCACCAAGGAAATGGTGAAGTCGATGGCCGGCAAGCCGATCATCTTTGCTATGGCCAATCCCGATCCGGAAATCACGGTGGAGGAAGTGGCCGAGGTGCGCGACGACGCTATCATGGCGACAGGCCGCTCGGATTATCCAAACCAGATCAACAACGTGCTCGGCTTTCCCTACATCTTCCGCGGCGCTCTCGACGTGCGCGCCTCCGCCATCAACATGGAGATGAAGGTGGCGGCGGCGCGCGCGCTCGCCAATCTCGCGCGCGAGGATGTGCCCGACGAGGTCGCATCCGCCTACGGCATGCGGCCGAAATTCGGGCCCGACTACATCATCCCGGTGCCGTTCGATCCGCGGCTGATCTCCTACGTGCCGCCGGCGGTGGCCAAGGCGGCCATGGATACCGGCGTCGCGCGCAAGCCGATCGTCGACATGGACGACTACGGCGAGCAACTGCGCTCGCGCCGCGATCCGATCGCGGGCACCCTGGTGCAGGTGTTCAACCGGCTGCGCCGCAGCCCCAAACGCGTGGTGTTCGCGGAGGGCGAGGAGGAGCAGGTGATCCGCGCCGCTGCGAGCTTCGTGCAGCTCGGCCTCGGCAGCGCGCTGCTGGTCGGACGCGAGGAGCGCGTGCAGGCGACCGCGCGCGAAGTCGGCATCGAGCTCGGCGAAGGCATCGACATCATCAACGCCGCGGTGTCGACGCGCAACGCGGCCTATACCAATTATCTCTACGAGCGATTGCAGCGGCACGGCTATCTGGTGCGTGACTGCCAGCGGCTGGTGAATACCGACCGCAACCATTTTGCCGCCTGCATGGTGGCGCTCGGCGACGCCGACGCCATGGTAACGGGCGTCACACGCAATTTCTCGGTGGCGCTGGAGGACGTACAGCGCGTGATCGACCCCAAGCCGGGCCACCGGGTGATCGGCGTCTCGCTGGTGGTGGCGCGCGGGCGCACCGTACTGGTGGCCGACACCGCGGTGACCGAAATGCCGAATGCCGAGGAGCTCGCCGACATCGCGGTGGAGGCGGCCGGCGTCGCGCGCAGGCTCGGGTACGAGCCGCGGCTCGCCATGCTGGCCTTCTCCACCTTCGGCCATCCGCAAGGCGAGCGCTCGCAGCGCGTGATCGAGGCGGTGAAGATCCTCGACACGCGGCGGGTGGATTTCGAATACGACGGCGAGATGGCGGCCGATGTCGCCCTCAACGCGGAACTGATGGGGCCCTACCCATTCTGCCGGCTGTCGGGCCCCGCCAATGTGCTGGTGATGCCGGCATTTCACTCGGCCTCGATCTCCACCAAGATGCTGCAGGAGCTCGGCGGCGCCACCGTGATCGGGCCGCTGCTGGTGGGGCTAGACCGGCCGGTGCAGATCGTCCAGCTCGGCGCCAAGGACAGCCAGCTCGTCAATATGGCGGCGCTGGCGGCCTATAATATCAGCGGGTAGCCTCTATCCGTCATCCTGAGGTGCGCGCCAAAGGCGCGCCTCGAAGGATGACGGCAGCCTATTTCCAGGCCGCCACCCTTCGAAGCTCGCGCTTTGCGCTCGCACCCCGGGTGACGGAGAAAGGTTGGAGAGAAGCATGAGCAAGACTCTTTCCGGCGTCATCGCCGCCGTCGCCACGCCCGTCGACGAGGCCGGCGCCCCTGATCTCGCACGCGCAACAAAACTCGCGCGCTTCCTGCTCGACAACGGCTGCGACGGGCTCAACGTGCTCGGAACCACCGGCGAGGCCACATCGTTCTCGCGCGAGGAGCGTATGGCGGTGATGAGCGCCTACAAGCAGAACGGCCTGCCGATGCAGCGACTGATGGTCGGCACCGGCGCCCCCGCCGTCGCCGACGCAGTGGCGCTGACCAAGCATGCCGAGGCGCTCGGCTTCGCCGGCGCGCTGGTGCTGCCACCGTTCTACTACAAGGGCGTGCCCGACGACGGGCTCGCCGGCTATATCGGCGCGCTGACGCAAGCGAGCGCGATACCGATCTATCTCTACCATTTTCCTACCATGTCCGGACTGCCCTGGCATCTGGCGCTGATCAAGCGGCTGCGCGATGCATACCCTGGACGTATCGTCGGCCTAAAGGATTCCTCCGGCGACATCGCGTTCGCGCGCCAGGCGGCGGCGATCGCCGACGATTTCGCGGTGTTCCCGTCGAACGAAGCCACGCTGATCGAAGCGCGCGGCGGAGCCTTCGCCGGCTGCATCTCCGCCACCGCCAACTGCAACGCTGATCTGTCCGCGCGCGCCTGGCGCGAGGGCGATCAGGCCGCGCTCGATGCGGCGGTGACCGTTCGCAAATTGTTCGATGGCAAGCCGCTGGTCTCCGGCGTGAAGGCGCTGCTCGCGCACATCCACGGCGATCCGGCACTGGCGCGAGTGAAGCCGCCGCTAGCCCCGTTTTCCGCCGCCGACCGCGCCGCCGTCATCGCCGGCTACGACGCGGTGCGGGCCAAGCAGGTGGCCTAATTTACGGCGCTATAACGGCGTTGACGTCGGCGCACGGCCTCACTATAAGCCTCACCCTTGGCGGCGAGCCTTCTCGCCGCCGCAATTTTCAGTACAATCAGGGTGTTTCCGCCGGCCATTATTTCGGCGCCGGCGCCCGACAGATGAGAGTCCCATGGCCAATACCAAGTCCGCCCGCAAAGCCACGCGTGTGATCGCGCGCCGGACCGAAGTCAACAAGGCGCGCCGCTCGGCGATGCGCAGCTCGGTCCGCAAGGTCGAGGAAGCGATCGCTGCGGGCAACCGCACTGCGGCAGCGGCTGCGCTGAAGGCGGCCGAGCCGGTGATCATGCGTGCGGCCCAGCGCGGCGTCATGCACAAGAACAATGCCAGCCGCAAGGTGTCGCGGCTCGCCTATCGCGTCGCCAAGCTCGGCAGCTAGAGTCTGCGCGTCGAACGCGCCGGCTGCACCGGCCGTTCCGGCATCGAATTCGCCTGAAATTCCGGCGGTGCGGCCGCGGCGCGCCGAGGCGTCAGTGTCATTAAACCGTCTTTGAGCTTTTACGAAGTTCTGGGCGGTGCCGTAATTCGCGAAGAAGTCGTGCGACAAGTGCGTGTAAGCGCGACCGCACATTGCTCAATGCGCAGGGGCTACCTTCAAAATTCGCGCAAGAATTTTTACGCGGCGATAATGACTTATCCTCTATGCGCGGCGGAGGACTTGGAAATACCTGCGCGAGAGCGGTTTCCGGCGGCACAGACCAGGACAATATTTTCCGATGGCGCCGGCTTCGAGAAGGTATTTCGACTCGGAAATTCCGCGCGAATCATCAAGGCGTTGTTAAACGTTCGTGCGGCGGCGACAGCGTCACAACTTCGGCCGGTCGCGCATGCCGGCCTCGCGCATCATAAAATCCATTGCCGTCAAACAGCGCTTGTGTATTTTTGAAAACGCGGGCGGAATTCTCCGGCCGACATCAGGAAAAGGTCTCCCACACGCTCATCAGCGGATGAGAACGGCTGTTGTTTGCCTGCCGTAACGCGACACGGAAAGGCCGGACATTGGGGCAGCCGGACGTCAGGGCAAGTCGGTTCCGAGCAGCGCGCAAGCGATGTTTCGGTACGCGAAAACCGGGCGGTGCGATGCTGGGCGCAGGGATGGACACAATGGGCAACAGCCTGGATGAGGGGGCAGCTATGATAGCGTGGGGTGCACTGCCGGTAGCCAATCACGTTGCTGTTGGACATGCATCTTCCAGTGCGGGCCGCCGCCGCGCTGTCACACGCTCTTCCTGCGACTTTTCCCGCTTTTCAGACAGTGTGCATTTTTCGAGCCTCAGTGCGTCCGATTTCGCGACCGGGGTCAGAGGCGCCGTCCCGCCACCGGCCTGCTGAGACGCAGCTTGCTCGATCCTCGGTGTCGGGCCGCCTGGCTTTGCAGGCCTTCGCGGTTCAGCCATCCGCCGACATCATCGACTGAGTGCTGTTGCGTTGCGTTTTCCGGCGCGTCGGCGGCTTTCCAAGCCGTCAGGCCGGACCAACCGCGTCCCTTTCAACAATCGATCGAAAAGAGAAAAAGAAAATGTCCAACGGGGATCAGGAGAGCTGGTCACGGGTCAAAGAGCGCCTGCGGGCGGAAGTCGGGGACGACGTCTATTCGAGCTGGTTCGCGCGCATGGACCTGGAAGCGAACGAGGACGGCACGGTGCGCCTGTCGGTGCCGACCCGCTTTCTCAAGAGTTGGATACAGTCGCATTATGCCGAACGGGTATTGGCCTGCTGGCAGGCGCAGGACGCCAAGGTCACCCGCATCGAGATGATCGTGCGCTCAGCCGTGCTGCGCTCGGCGGTAACCAAGCCGAAGCCGGAGCTCGAGAACGCGCCGGCGGCCCGCTTCCAAAGCGGCAACGGGCAAGGCAGCGGCCGGCCCATGGCGGCCGGCGACCCGAGCGTGCACGAGGCGCTCGGCGGCTCGCCGCTCGACGCCCGGCTCAGCTTCGACAATTTCGTGGTCGGCCGGTCCAACACGCTGGCCCACGCGGCGGCCAAGCAGGTGGCCGCGGCCAAGCGCGCCGACCCGGTGATGTTCAACCCCCTCTACATCCATGCGGGCGTGGGGCTGGGCAAGACGCATCTGCTGCAGGCCATCACCTGGGCCGGCAACGGCGCGGGTGAGCGCAAAGTGCTCTACCTCACCGCCGAGAAGTTCATGTACGGCTTCGTCTCGGCGCTGCGCACCCAGACCGCACTCGCCTTCAAGGATGCGCTGCGCGGCATCGGCGTGCTGGTGATCGACGACCTGCAGTTCCTGCAGGGCAAGTCCACCCAGGCCGAGTTCTGCCACACCCTCAACGCGCTGATCGACGCCGGGCGCCAGGTGGTGATCGCCTCCGACCGGCCGCCCTCGGAGCTGGAAAGCCTGGATGACCGCGTGCGCTCGCGGCTGGCCGGTGGGCTGGTGGTGGAGATGGGACCGCTGGGCGAGGAACTGCGCTTCGAGATCCTGAAAGCGCGCGTACAAGCGGCGCGGGCGCACCATCCGAGCTTCGACGTGCCGCCGCCGGTGCTGAGCTACATCGCCAAGACCGTCACCCATAACGGCCGCGACCTGGAAGGCGCGCTCAACCGGCTGCTGGCCCACAACAAGCTGACCGGCCACGCGGTGACGCTGGAAATGGCCGAGCGCGAGGTGCGCGACCTGATCCGCCCGCAGGAGCCGAAAAAGGTCAAGATCGAGGACATCCAGCGGATCGTGGCGCGGCAATATAACGTCAGCCGTTCCGACCTCTTGTCCTCGCGCCGCACTGCCAATGTGGTGCGCCCGCGCCAGGTGGCGATGTATCTGGCCAAGACGCTCACCTTGCGCTCGCTGCCGGAGATCGGCCGCAGGTTCGGCGGCCGCGACCACACCACGGTGCTGCACGCTGTGCGCAAGATCGAGGGCCTGGTCGGAAACGACATGACGCTGGCCGAGGAGATCGAGATCCTCAAGCGGCAGCTGCAGGAGTAGCAGCGAACCCCGCTCGTCCCCGCGCACGCGGGAAGCCAGGCTTTGCGACCGGACGGCGCGGCAAAAAGCTGGTTTCCCGCTGGAGCCTGTCTCGGGCCGACCGAAGGTCGGACCCGAGTCCGGGAATGAGCGGGGGCAAGGACGGCTGCCCGTATCCCTCCTGTGGACCGCGTGGGCACAGGGCCGGCTTAAGCCCCCGCAGGCTTGCGATTTTCGCGCCGGTACGCCACCTTTGCCACCCGGCCTCGCATCCCGCGAGCGACCGGTTTGGCGACGCCCGGCCTCTGGGCTTTTTCCAGCGCCAAAGCGGGTCCTTTTCATGAAAGTTACCGTCGAGCGTGCAGAACTTTTGAAGTCGCTGGGCCACGTGCACCGCGTGGTCGAGCGGCGCAACACCATTCCGCTCCTCGCTAACGTGCTGATCAAGGCCGACAAGGGCTCGCTCAGCCTGAAGGCCACCGATCTCGACCTGGAGGTCACCGACTCGGTCGCGGCCGAGGTGGCGCCGGGCGGGGCCACCACG
>JARRNI010000172.1:0-29105 GCA_037385125.1 Pseudolabrys sp. | reverse complement strand
GTATCGCTTGCCGCCGATCCTCGCCCTCAATGAACCGTTTCATCCCGATCCCTCGCTGATCGGAATCACTCTATCAAATCAATGCGTTTCCACACAGGCTGGACCCATAAGCGACATTGAGCCTGCCTTACTGTGTAATTGCACAAAGTCTATCCGAGCCCCTTCCAGAGCGCCCGTCTGAGCCGATACGATGCGTTGTCTTTAGCCTCCGGGAAGGCAATGAGAGGGCGCTCCAGCACGGGCGGCAAACCACTTAAAGCGGGACGAAAAGCGACAGCGCCAAAGCGCCCAAATGCGCCAAAGCCTGCGCGCCCCCACAAATCCCCCGCTGCTGGCGAGAAGGCAGAGGTCGCGCGGCTAAGGCGCGAGTTAAACGAGGCGCTGGAGCGGCAGGCGGCGACCTCGGAGGTGCTGTGCATCATCAGTAGCTCCGCGAGTGATCTTCAGCCAGTATTCGACTCAATTGGCAGTAGATCCGTCAGCCTGTGTGGCGCGGCGTATGGCATTGTTTTTCGCTTTGACGGAGAGCTAATTTCTGTCGTGGCCCACCACAACATCGACCAATCCGCGGTCAACGCCCTGACTCAAATATGGCCGATGCGACCCGATCCGGAGCGAACTCTCATGGGGCGGGTCATTCATGATCGCTCTATCCTTCACATTGGCGACGTCGCAACTGAGCCTCGGTACACATTCGCTGCGGCCCATCGGGGAGCCCTCAACATTCGTTCGTTTCTCGGGGTGCCAATGTTGCGGGAGGGAAATCCAGTCGGTGCCATTGGGTTATACCGCCACGAGGTCGGACTGTTCTCTGACCGACAAATCGAACTCGTAAAGGCGTTCGCCGACCAAGCTGTGATCGCGATTGAAAACACCCGACTGCTAAATGAACTACGCGAGTCGCTCCAGCAACAGACCGCAACCGCCGACGTACTCAAGGTCATCAGCCGTTCGGCGTTTTATTTGCAACCGGTGCTAGATACGCTTACGGAATCGGCGACCCAGCTGTGTGCAGCCGATAAGGGCACCATTTTCTTGCGCGACGGTGATGGTTTCCCACTGCGAGCACAATTTGGAGGCTCGCGCGAAGCAGAGCAGTACGCGCGCGAAAACCCGCTCCTGCCGAACCGGGGAAGCGCAACCGGGCGGGTCGCATTGGAGGGCAAACCGGTTCATATTCCGGATGTTCTGGCCGATCCAGAATACACAGTGAGCGGGTACCAAAAGGGGTTCGGCTATAGAACGATTCTCAGCGTGCCATTGCTGCGCGAAGGAATGACAATCGGCATTTTCGCTCTCGTCCGTGACGAAGTAAACCCCTTCACCGACAAGCAGATCGAGCTGGTCGAAACCTTTGCCGACCAAGCGGTGATCGCCATCGAGAACACGCGGCTGGTTAACGAATTGCGCGAATCGTTGGAGAATTTACGCACAACGCAGGATCGCTTGGTTCAGACTGAGAAGCTCGCCTCGCTCGGTCAGTTGACCGCCGGGATTGCGCACGAGATCAAGAACCCGCTTAATTTTGTCAACAATTTCTCCAGCGTCTCAGTCAAACTCGTCGACGAACTGCAAGCAGCGCTCAGGACCATTAAGGCCGACGACGAAACGGTTGCCGACGTCACCGAATTGACCGATACCCTGCGGGGCAATCTCGACAAGATCGTGCAGGATGGCAAACGCGCCGACTCCATCGTCAAGAACATGCTGCTACACTCGCGGCAGGGCTCCGCAGAGCACCGGCCGGTGGATATCAACGCCCTGGTCGAGGAGAGCCTCAATCTCGCCTACCACGGTGCCCGCGCCGAGCAGCAGGGCTTTAATATTACCCTGGAACGGTCCCTGGACCCTGCTGCCGGTGAGGCCGATGTCTTCCCGCAGGACATTACCCGCGTGCTGCTCAACCTGATCTCAAACGGCTTTTACGCGGCAGCCACTCGCAAGACGCAGACCGACGGGGGCGACGGCTACGAACCGACCCTTGCCGCTACCACCCGAAACATTGGGGATAGCGTGGAGATCATAATCCGCGACAACGGCACCGGCATCCCGCCCGAGGTGAAGGAGCAGATGTTCAACCCGTTCTTTACGACCAAGCCTGCGGGGGAAGGAACGGGCCTTGGGCTATCCATCAGCCATGACATCATCGTCAAGCAGCATGGCGGATCTATCGAGGTGGACACCCAGCCGGGGGCGTACACCGAGTTCCGCATCATCCTTCCACGCAAGACCGCAACCCTTAGCGAAGAGGGAACTCCAGCATGAGCCTATTGATACTGGTGGTCGATGACGAGCCGGATGTTGAGGAGTTGTTCCGCCAGCAGTTTCGCCGTGACCTGCGGGCCGGGCGCTTCACCATGGAATTTACCCGCTCCGGCGACATGGCGCTCAAGCGCATTGTGGACGCTGAGGGCGCATCCATCATCCAGCGGCATTGATGTTGACTCATCTGAACGCAAGATCGTGTCGTCGCTCTTAGCGTCCCAATGCCTGTGCATCACCAGCCCTGCACGATCTCGCGCTGCCGCAACAGCAGCGCCACGATCGCGGCTTGGTGCTCGGCGCGCGACTGCCACCACCACGGCGTCGTCGACGTCGAGGGACTCGGAAACGACACGCCCGTGCCGTCGCTGGGCGCGCGATAAGGATGTGTCTCACTTGGACACTGCTACCACAATTTCATTTCGCCGCAAGAACGGTATCGTCCATGGTGGATTATAGAAGAAGGCTGTTGGTGCTCCCTCTATCTTCCAATTTGTTCTTTTTAGTAGCTTCAACAATTCTGTCGTCCTCGCCGATACAGCAGCATCACTGGTTGAGCCCGAAAACCGAAGAGCCGCGACGGTCTCTGACGGTATGTCTATCAGTCTTACGCGGCTGTCGGTCGGCTCGGGCAACTCTCCTCTCGAATACTGTGTCGGCATGAAGAATCGCATTGTCAGCCTTTTTTCGGACTTATCGACCTCGACAGGAGCCGTCATCGCGATCTTCTCGCCCACAGATTTGACTTCAACAGGAGCTGTCATGTCTATTTTCTTTTTGCCTTTGTTCGCTCCGAATATGTAGGCCGCTACGATACGAAACGCATCGCCGCGGGGGTTGGCTGATTTAGTCACGTCTATCGTGGCTTCGGCGGCTATGCGCGGCGCGTATTCACGAATCTCGATAGAGTTGCCGATCCTTTCGATGACTTCATACTTCGGCTGCTCGGTTCCGGTGTTAATGCCAAAAGTCGAAAGCACGAAAAACACTGCCGATGCTATAAAGCTCATAATTGATCGAATTGCACCATCCATGCGGATCACTCATCAGCTCAAATTGGCATTACAATGTTCCAAGTGTGTCATTCACGCGCGTCGCTCGCCTGCAAAGACGCCGCTACGCGCCCTTGCACGCTTGCAGCGCCATCGCCGTAAGGCCGACGCCGCCGACGATCATGCTGATCCCCACCAGCAGCCCAATCGCCCAAGCCGCGGTGCTCGGCAGGCCGGCGAATATCAGCGCGGCCAGGACTAGGTCGAGCACCCCGCTCGCCAGCATCCAGCCCCATCCGTCGGAGAGCTCACGCCTGTGGTCGAGGGCGAACATGATGGAGGCCGCGCCCCCGACGACGAAGAATGCGACCAGCAGGACCGTGAGCGTCAGAGCGCCGCCCAGGGGGCTCACGAGCAGCAGCCCGCCGACCACGACGGCGAGTGCCGCGGACAGCAGCGACCACCAGAAGCCGGGGGCCCGTCGTATCTGGAACGTCGTGAGCAGGCCCACGACGCCTCTCAAGAGGACTACCCAGCCAATCAACACCGTCACCCCCAGCGTGGCGAGCGGCGGCAGCGCGACGGCGGACGCCCCCACGACGACCAGCGCGACGCCCTCGACCAGATAGAGCACCCAATGATCGTGCAGGGCCCTGCGTTGAACGCCGCTAACGTCTGGCTGACTGGCGGGCATGACACCCTCCGATGTCTGTTTCGCTTCATTCGACGCAATATCAGATAACTTCGATGGCGTAACGTAGCGCCCTCAGCTCAGCCTCCGCCTGGACTCCCTCGGGCTGGATGAGCGCCTCGGGCGCGCTGAACACGCTCGGGATCGACCAGAGCGAGGGCCGCCCGAGCAGCGACGAGTCTGCGCTTCGCCGCTCCCAAGCTAGCTAAGCTTGGCGGCTCGCGTCGGCAAAGCAGCGGCCGCTAACGTCGGTCGGAGAATGCGCACATCTGACACCGGATTTCGTATCGGGAATGTCTCGCGCCGGCGCCTCAAGGCGATTCCTTCCGTTTGATCGAGACATGAGATGGCGGATAGGCAGTCTGTCGCCCTTCCCGGCGCGGTTCACGACCTGGCCAGAAAAGCCGCCAAGTCCGGCCGCCGAGCCCGACAAAGTGGGAAGGACCGCTTGACGCGCGGGAGCGAGCTGGTGCACCGCCACTATCGAGCTGGCCGCGCCCGCGACGTAGAGCGCCGTACACAACGCAAGGCCCTTGATAATCATGACACCGCCCTCTGTGCGGTCAAAAAAGTAACGGACGCCGGGATCAATAAAAATTCGGGTGTTATGCGTAAGGTCTCGTCGTTAAGTAATTCTACGAATGCAGCCTGATGCGTGAGGCGCGCCGGGCGTCTGCGTCTTTGATTCTCATGGCACGCCACAGCCGAATAAGTCATTGAACACGAGACGCCGGCATCGGCATTCCCGCCAACAATCAATCAATTCATAGACGGCGAACGTAGCGAGCAAGCACGCCGCAGCCAGCAGCCAAAGCCCTGAACTCCAGAGGTCAACCGTTTCTTGCGGGTTGATATGTCCCGCGTCGGGTCGCGCACGATTCCTACGCATGGCTATCTTTCAGGCCAGAAGAATCGCGGCGTTCGCTACCACGATGGCCCAGACAAAAGCCACGGCGACGATGTTCAGGTGTGTCGCGCGGTTAGCAGTGGCGATCGAGTAGTTCATGCTCGCCTCCGATCAATAGGCCTTCACGAACTCCATGATGAATTAGTACCGCCGGTAGCCTGGGACTGAAATTCAGATAATCCCCATAGGGGCTTTCCCGGAGGCGGCGGGGCCGTGATTCCACGCCCCACCCCTGGTCGCTCCCCAAGACCCGCCCGCCGGCAATCTATCGTCTCACCAATTTCGAACCGGATTGTGCGAGCCGCTTTGTTATTTTCACGCGCCTGGCAACCTGGTAGATCGCTCTCGCGACCGAGCTTCGCTCGCTTCTGTCGGCAACTCCCCAAGCGGGGGCGGCGAACGCGGCTGCTGCGATGATGATGAAAGCCCCGGTAATTGGGGGGCGCCGGCATCGCCGGTGCCGACGCTAAGGTCGGGACGCTTACGGTTCATCTCTATCGGATATCTCTTAAACTCAAGATGTAGGCAATGATGCTGTCGGCGTCATCACTTTTGATAATGATATTTGGCATCGAACGGTGCGAGGTGCTCAGCGCAACTCTTAGTGCGGCCGCCGTCATTCCCGGAGTATTCGCAATTTTTGCGAAAGTCGACGCTTGCAGATTTGTCGACAGGCCTTTCTCTTTTCCGAGCAGGTGACATTCAGCGCATTGCTCTCGCACGATCCTCAAGCCTCGCTCCGCACTGCCGACCTGAGCAGCCTGTGCAGTGGCAACATACATGACGAATGCGACCGCGGCAATGAATGCTTGAGTGGCACTTAATTTGCTCACCATGCTGACTGCTTTGTAAAGCTGCTCGAGTGGGTTCGAACTTCACCTGGCCGCTTCGCTACCTCCAGCTTTATCGCCGGCGCGAATGCTCGAGCGCGGCGGCGACGCGCTTGCACTCGGTGATGTCGAGGAAGTAGTTGACCGCGCCGACCAGCGCGCCGTTGGCGTCGCGAAGCGGATCGATATTGACCGACACGACCACGCGCGTGCCGTCGGCGCGCTCGAGCACGCGCTCCACGTCGCGCACGGGCGTCCGGCTCATCAGCACCTCGCTCACCATCGAGTACGCGGCCGGCCGGGCGTCGAGCGTGAAGAAACTGCAATTCCGGGTGAATTCGTCGTGGGTCCAGCCGGGCTCAGGCGCGCCGCCCCAGATCTCCACGGCGCGGCCGTTGTATTGCAGAATGGCGCCGCCGGCATCGCAGATGAACGTGGCGATCGGCAGCAGATCGACGAGGCCGTCGGAGGCCCGCAGCATCGCGCCGAGGGCAGGCGGAATCAGCCGCGCGGCGGCGGGAGTCTGATCGTTAGAATCCAAAATACGGACGTCTCCGTGCCTGGACCCCTCACCGCCCCATGTTACCCGGGCACATCGGGCCTGACCGGCGGGTGATTTGTCAATGGGCCCGCGCGGGTTGTGTAAGTTCCATCAGGGGCGCCGCGCGCCGCTCAGGAAGCGGCCTCAACCCCTTGCACCGATCGGACGGCCGCCGGGTTGCGGCCGATCCAGTGGTCGATGAATGCGGCGAGCCATTGGCGCGAGGCGAGGTCATGCACCGCGCGGTCGGCGATGTGCTCGGCGCGCTGTTTGGCGCCCGGCAAGGTCATGCGATGCGCCCCGCGCACCAGCCAGCGATACATCATGGCGTGGGTGACCTCGGGGTGGAACTGGATGCCGTAGCCGGTTCCATAGCGGAAGGCCTGCACCGCGAAGGCGCCGTCGCCCTCGGCCAGCAGCTCGGTGCCGGCGGGCAGGTCGAAGCCCTCGCGGTGCCACTGGTAGACGTGGTCGGGCCATTCGGGCGTGATCTGGCAGCCGGCTTCGGTCGGCCGAATCGGATAATAGCCGACCTCGGCATGGCCGTGCGGATGCGGCCAGACCGGGGCGCCGAGATGGCGCGCCATCATCTGCGCGCCCAGGCAGATGCCGAGAAATGGCTTCTTCTCCTTGAGCGGCACGCCGATGAAGTCGGTCTCGCTCTTGAGGAAGTCGTCGGTGTCGTTGGCGCTCTGCGGGCCGCCGAAGATCACCGCCGCGCTGTGATCACCCATCGTCTCCGGCAGCGGGTCGCCGAAGCGCGGGCGGCGGATATCGAGCGGATAGCCGAGCTTCTCCAGCACTTGGCCGACCCGGCCGGGCGAGGAATGCTCCTGGTGAACGAAGATGAGAACGGGTTTCAGCATGGCTTTTGAACACGCAATCGATAACTAAACGCTTTGCCGCGATTTGCAAACCGGAGCGGCCGGACGGCGGCTATGTGCCCTGCGCGGAGCGGCGCCGGCTCTGTCGCGTGCCCACCATCCCCAGCAGGAGTCGGCGGGGGACCAGCGGAATGATCGTCGTCACCAGCTTGTTGGCGACACCCGGCACCACGACGCGGCGGCCGCGCATCAGGCCGCGGAAGCCTGCCTCCGCTACTTTGCCGGCGCTCTGGGTGAGCGGGCCGCCGGAACTGCGTCCCTTCTTCAGGCCGGCGACCTGGGCGAACTCGGTCGGCACCGGCCCCGGGCACAGCACCGTGACCCTGACGCCTCTGGCCTTCAGCTCCGCATGCAGCGCCTCGCTGAGGGAGAGCACATAGGCCTTGGTGGCGTAATAGATCGCCATGCCCGGCCCCGGCAGGAAGCCGGCCATCGAGCCGGCATTCAACAGGCCGCCCTTATGACGCGCGAGGCTGTCGGCGAAGGCCAGCGTCAGATCGGTGAGCGCGCGCACATTGACGTCGATCATCTGCAGCTCGGCGTCGCGCTCGCGCGTGCCGGCCCGGCCGAGCAGACCGAAACCGGCATTGTTGACCAGATATTGCGGTTCGACGCCGTGCGCGCGTAGTTCGTCGGCGATTTTCTGCGCCGCGTCCGGCTCGGCGAGATCGACGGCGATGACGATCGGCTGCTGCTTGCCCGTCACGGCGAGCTCGTCGGCTAGCGCGCGCAGGCGATCCTCGCGCCGCGCTACCAAGGCGAGCTGATGGCCTTCGCGCGCGAACACCCGCGCCAGCTCAACGCCGATGCCGGCGGAGGCGCCGGTGATAAGCGTGACGGGGCGGAGATCGCTCATCGCTGCACCGACCCCCGCCCCAACCCTCCCCCTTTCAGGGGGAAGGAGGAGATCGCCGCATGTCCTGAAAGGGGGAGGAATAAGGTGGGGGTCATAGAGCGGGACAAGCAACGCTTCGGTACTTATCATCCGCCCCCGCCCCCGCGCTGCGTCATCACGCGCTCGCGCAATGCGATGCGCTCGGTGCGCGAAATGCCGAGCAGGTCGGCGGCGCGCCAAATGAGATTGTCCTCGAACTCGGTGATGACGCCGTCCGCGCAGACGATCTGCCAAAGCATCTCGACCACACGGGCGCGACCCTGCTCGTTGAGCGCGCGGTTGAGGCGGGCGGTGAACTTATAGAGATCGATCGCCTCCTGCTCGGCCTCGGTAGCGGCCTGCACCAGCTCATCGGTCTCCTCGTCGCTGAGCTGGAAGCGTTGCATGAGCACCCCATGCAGCTTGTGCAGTTCCACCTCGGAGGTGGAGCCGTCGATGCCGGCGGCATGCACCAGCAGCGCCGCTGCGGCGAGCCGGTAGTCGTTTTCGTCGTAGCGGGCGGGATGCTTGCCCTCGTCGCCGCTCAGCTCGGAAAACATCTTGCGGAAGGATTCGAACATGCCGCCGCCTCGGTCGTTAAGACGTGCCCCGGTTCCTATTTAGGAACACCAACAGCCGCCCGGTAGCCCGGACGGCCGCAGTGTTCAAGCTGTCATTCCAGGATTTTCCCGAAATAACAGAAGGGTCACGCCGCGACGACCGCCACGTCCTCGAGGCCCCGGTTACGCGGCTCCACGCCCCAGGCCCACACCACCGTGATCTGGACCACCAGCAGCGCAATCATCAGCCAGATCACGCCCGGCAACTGGTAGCGCACCATGAGCGCGCCGACGATGAACGGCGATACCACGGCGGCGGCACGGCCGAGCGTGTTGCAGATGCCGTTGGCGCGCAAGCGGATCTCGGTCGGGAACAACTCCGGTGTGTAGACCCCGAACAAAAGCGCGGTCAACACGTAGATTGCCACGATCACCACGAAGCCGACGCCCAGCACCGCGGCCGGATCGAAGGCCGCGTTGAAGCGCGCATAGTACCAGTCGAACGCGATGGTGACGATCGACGCGCGATGGTCACCGCCTTGTCCAGGGTGGCGGCATCAGCCACCTCGCCGGACAACATGATGCGTCCGTTGACCGAAGACGCCTTCAAATGCGAGCGGGGAAAGCGGCGCTTGAGCTCGTTGGTTAGGCGCGTGATGTCCTAGGACACCTCAATGTCGAAAATCCTGACCAGCTGCTTGTTGTCGCCATAGACCGATACGGGGGTGGTGCCGATCTTCTTGCCGAGGATCGACAGCGTATGGTCGGTGAGCGGGTTGACGTCGGCCACGTCGGGATCGCCAACCGTGACGTCGACGAAGCTCCGGTCGGTGCGCACGTCCTGCGATTTTCCGATGGTGACGGCGACCATCGCGGTGCGGTGGTTGCCGCCGATGCGGACGATGCGCTCGCCGGCGTGGGCGTCGGCGACGCGCAGCAGCATCTTCGCCGCCAGCGCCACGGCCAGGGCAAGCGCGAGATCGCGCAACCAGCTCCCTTTGCTCAAACCCCTGTCCCGGCGGCGCCAGGCGAACCCACCGGCATGTTCGTTCTGGTTATTGGTCACGACACACTCCCCATACCCTGACGGAATTTCATTGGCCCGCTCAGCGGGCGACACTCCTCATTCTCGCCTCGGCCAAGGCCCCATTACCGCCTTCCTCGACCGGGACGGTGTAGTTCTGCCTCGACTTGGGACGGATCACGATTACCGTCGCGGTCCGCACCTTGCGGTTCGCGACGGGATCGTTGGTGCCCAGATCGTCGAGCGTGATCTTGCGCGTGCGCGGCTCGGCGGTTTCACCGGCCTTGCGCAGCAGCAGCGAGAGATTGCCGACCGAGGCGGCGAGCCACAGCTTCTGCGCCTCGATCGTGTTGACTTCGAGCGTGACCGACTTGGCCACCTTCGCCTTGGCGGCGCGGTCGTATGCGGTCTGGTCGACCGCCAGCACGCGCGCGTCCTGCAACACGACCTCCGTGGTGGCCGAGCCCTTGGCGACCTGGCGCGTCAGCACCACGTCGACGTGATCGCCCGGCAGCACGAAGCCGCCGACGCCTTCGACGTCGTTGACGCGGATGCTCACCGCCTTCATGCCCTTGTGCACCAGCGCCGACAATGTGGCGCGCTGGCCGGGCCCGGTGATCTTGACAGCCAGCACCGGCTCGTCGCGCTCCATGGCGGCGAGCACGACGCGGCGGCCGCCGGAGAGAACGTCGCTGATCTTGTGGAAGGCGCCGGGCGGCAGCGCCGGCCACGGCACCGGCTTGAGCATGGAGGCATTGAGCACGGTGCCGAAGCGCAGCGGCTTCGTCGCCAGCACGATGGTGCGGGTGGCGACCGACTTGCGGCCCCGCTCTATGTTCTTCGCCCGCATGTCGGCCTGGTTGTTGAGCTAGACCTGCGCGATGAACACGGCAAGCAAGCCGAAGTCGACGGCAAAGCCGATCATGACGATGGTACTGGCACGCACGGCGGTCTGCTCTGTTTGACGCGAAACTCTGGTTTGCGCTTTTTCGTTTGCGCTTTGACAGATGCGAGAGTAGGGGCGAGCCCGCATTCAATTACTAACGGCGCGCGTGCTTCTCGGCCTATGCTGAAGAGCCGCTGAACGGCTATTGTTTATAATCGGTATCTCAAGTGATGAACATTCGCGTACCTTGCCTCGATTAGCGCTAACGGTTCGTAGGATGCGCGGCGCGCAACGTTCCGTTCAGCCTGACGCCCAGCCGAAAAGCGCCGCGCGCCCGCCAATACGCATGTCATGTGGCGCCGCTGCGCTGGGCGCGGTTGCGGCGACGGCGCGGCAAGCTTTCGGAAAGGTTAGCGTGCCGTTGCCACCCGGCTACGCTTGCGGCAACATGCCGCCCAAAGCCAGACACCTTGAGGAGCACCCGCCCGATGCCGAAACCTTGCATTCACCTTGCCGAACGGACGCGTCGATGAGCGCGCCGCAACAGGCCGCCGCGGCCGGCTCCTCCGCCGCGCCGGCGCGGGGGCAGGCACGCATCCGCGTCGAGGGCCTGGCCAAGCGTTACGGCGCCCTGGAAGTGTTCAAGGGCATCGACTTCACGGTGGGCGAGCGCGAGATTGTCGCCATCGTCGGGCCGTCAGGCTGCGGCAAGACCACGCTGCTTCGATGTATCGACGGGCTGCTGCCGCATGACGGCGGCGAGGTCTGGGTCGGCAATGAGCGGGTGAGCGAGCCGATCGCCGGCGTCGCCATGGTGTTCCAGCATTTCGGCCTGTTCCCGTGGAAGACGGTGTTCGAGAACGTCGCCTACGGCTTGCGCATGGCGGGCGCCTCCAAGACGGAGGTTGACCGCAAGGTGCCGGAGTTCATCAAGATGGTGGGCCTGTCCGGCTTCGAGCAGGCCTTTCCGTATCAGATGTCGGGCGGCATGCAGCAGCGCTGCGGGCTGGCGCGCGCGCTGGCGGTGGAGCCGGGCGTGTTGCTGATGGACGAGCCGTTCGCAGCGGTGGACGCCCAGACGCGCGAGATCCTGCAGTTCGAACTGCTGCGCATCTGGGAGGACCGGCCGACCGCCATGGTCTTCGTCACCCATTCGATCGAGGAGGCGGTGCTGCTCGGCCATCGCGTAATCGTGCTCAAGGGAAGGCCGTCGAGCATCCACGAGACGGTCGAAATCGATCTGCCGCATCCGCGCACACGCGCGACGCTGCGCGACCAGCGCTTCGCCGAACTGCGCGAGCAGGTGTGGTCGACCCTGATGCGGGAGGCGCGCGAAGCAGAATTCCACGTGGAACGCTGAGCGCTTGACCCATGGCATCCGACCCGCGCCTCGACGCCGCCATCGCCCATTGGGCGCCGCGCTTCGTTGCCAACGGCGTGGTGCTGACCGACTTCTTGGAGCTCACCGCGCAGCTCAAGAGCTATGACGACTGGTGCGCAGCGTGGAGCGAGCGCGCGGCGCATCACAAAGAACTCGGGCGCGAGGCGCTCAAGCGCGGCTACAAGCTCACCGCCGGCGAATGCCTGCAGCGCGCCGGCGTCTATTATCACTTCGCCGCCTTCCTGTTCGTGCAGGACCAGGCGCAGATGAAAACGGCGCACATGAAGGCGATTGCTTGCCGGCAGGCGGCGCTGCCGCACCTAAAGCCGCCGGGCGAGCGCGTGACGATTCCTTACGAGGGCGGGATGCTTTACGGCATCCTGCGTAAGCCCGCAGGCTACGACAGGCCGGCCGTGGTGGTGATGGCGGTGGGCCTCGACTCCACCAAGGAGGAAGGCGACGCCTACGAGGCGCCGTTCCTGGCGCGCGGCATGGCGACGCTCATCTTCGACGGCCCGGGCCAGGGCGAGGGGCAATACGACTTCGCCATCCGCGGCGACTACGAGGTGGCGGCGAAGGCCGTCATCGACTATGTGACGACGCGGCGCGATCTCGATTCGTCGCGCGTCGGCATGTGGGGCGTCAGCCTCGGCGGCTATTACGCGCCGCGCGCGGCGGCCTTCGACAAGCGCATCCAGGCCTGCATCGCGCTGGGCGGGCCGTTCGACTGGGGCGCGGCCTGGGACGGGCTGCCGGAGCTGACGCGCGAGGCCTTCCGCGCGCGCAGCCATTGCGCAACGCTCGAAGAGGCGCGGGCGCACGCGGCGACGCTAACGCTGGAGGGCGTGGCGCAGAACATCACCTGCCCAGTCTTCATCGTGAACGGGCGGCGCGACCGCATCGTTCCGGCGGCCGACGCCGAACGGCTGGCAAGCGAGGTGAAAGGCCCGGCCACGCTGATGATGATCGAGGACGGCAACCACATCGCCACCAACCGCGCTTACCGCTGGCGCTCGCAAAGCGCGGACTGGATGGCGGACAGACTGCGGTAGCGCTCTATCCGCCTCATCCTTCGAGACGCCGCCTTCGACGGCTCCTCAGCATGAGGCCGACAGAGGCCGCCTTTCGTGCTGTGTTGATCGCCCGACGCAACCCGCTATGGTCCCATCGCCAGCATAGGAGCCGTCGCATGCCCTCAACCATCCTTGATTCCCCGGTGTTCCGCGACATCTTCACCACGCCGGCCATGCGCCAAGTGTGGTCGGACGAGAACCGCGTGCAGAAATATCTTGACTTCGAGGCGGCGCTGGCGAAGGCGCAGGCGCGATTGAAGATCATCCCGCAGGAGGCGGCCGACGAGATCGTCAAGCACTGCGACGCTACGCTGATCGATATGGCGAAGCTCAAGGAGGCCACCGAGCGCATCGGCTATCCGGTGCTGCCGGTGGTGCAGCAGCTCGTCAAGCTGTGCAAGGACAAGCTGGGCGAATGGAGCCATTGGGGCGCCACCACCCAGGACATCACCGACACCGCCACCGTTCTGCAGATGCGCGAAGCGCTCGACCTTGTCGAGCAAAACATCGACGCCATCTGCGATGCGCTGGCGAGCTTAGCGAAGGAATACCGCGACACGCCCATGGCCGGGCGCTCGAACCTGCAACAGGCTGTGCCGATCACCTTCGGCTACAAGATGGCCACCCTGCTGGCCGCCTTCGAGCGGCATCGCCAACGCCTGAAAGAGTTCCGCCCGCGCGTGCTGGTGGGCGAGTTCGGCGGCGCCGCCGGCACGCTGTCGTCGCTCGGCAAGGACGGCCTGAAGGTGCAGGAAGGGCTGATGAAGGAATTGAAGCTCGGCCAGCCGGCGATCTCCTGGCACACGGTGCGCGACACGATCGCGGAAGTGGGCTGCTTCCTGGGCCTCGTCACCGGCTCGTGCGGCAAGATCGCCTTCGACGTGAAGCTGTTGATGCAGACGGAAGTGGAGGAAGTGCAGGAGCCGTTCCACGCCGGGCGCGGCTCGTCCTCCACCATGCCTCAGAAGCGCAACCCGATCTCCAGCGTTTACATCACCGCGCAGACGGCGATGGTGAAGCAGCTCGTCGCCGCGCTTCTTGAAGCGCAGATCGAGGACCACGAGCGCTCCACCGGCCCGTGGGAGATCGAATGGATTGCGCTGCCGGAAATCTTCATGCTGGCTGCGGGCGCGCTGGCGCAGACGCGCTTCCTGGTGGAAGGGCTGCAGGTGAACGAGAAGAAGATGCGCGAGAACCTTTTCATCACCAAGGGGCTCTTGATGTCGGAAGCGGTGATGATGGGGCTGGGCGACAAGATGGGACGCAACTACGCGCACGACGTGGTCTACGACATCTGCCGCGAGGTGGTGAAGACCGGGCGGCCGCTGATCGATCTCCTGGAAGAGAACGAGGAGATCAGGAAATACACCGACCGCAAGACGCTTGAAGCGCTTGTGGACCCGGCGAATTATCTCGGTGTGGCAGGGGAGATGGTCGATCGCGTGCTGGCGATGCGGAAGTAGTTCTCCGCTGCCATGCCATTCTCTCCGGTGTCATGCCCCGCGAAGGCGGGGCATCGAGTAATCCCAGCCTGAGTTCAAGCTGAGCTGTCTGTGCTTACTGGATCACCCGCTTTCGCGGGTGATGACAGCCAGAGATTACCTGCCCTTCGGCATCGTCCACCAGATTGCCAGCGCCACAGCGAGCGTTGAGGCGCCCACCACGATGAACAGCACCGGCACCGTGACGCCGGCGTGCTGGAAGATCGCCACCACGACGGTCGCAATCGTCATGAAGGCCGCGTTGAGCACATTCACCGCAGCGACGGTGCGGGCGCGGTAGTCGGCGCCGGCCCAGGCCTGCACGGCAGCAAAGGCCGGCACGATGAACAGCCCGCCGGCGATTGCGAGCCCCACCAGGTCGACAGCGGCGCGGATGCCGAGCGCCGAGGCGAACACCGCGCCCGGCCCCTGCGGCGCCGCGGCCGGCGCCAGCCCCAGTGTCGCCACGCCGAGATCGAGCGCAAAGCCTGCGATCAATACGCCGCCAACAACGACGGTCATCAGCACGATACGCCCGCGCGCGACGCCCGCCGCCAGGCCGGAGCCGATGCCGACGGCGATGGAGAACAGCGCGAGATAGACGGTGACGGTGTCCTCGTCGCCGCCGATCAGAATCTTGATCAGCGTCGGCAGCAGCGCCAGCACCACGATGCCGATGAGCCAGAACCAGCTCACCACCATAGCGCCCCACCACAGCCGCTTGTCGGTGCGCAGATGGCGCAGCATGGCGATGGTGGAGGCGGCGATGTTGGCCCTGACGGTGAGATGCGGCGCGCCGCTCCCGCTCGGCGGGATGGCGAGTGCCGAAAGCCAGCAGGCGAGCGCGAAGCCCATGACCAGCGCGGCGAAAAGCGCGGCATCTCCGCCGTCGCGCGAGGCGAGCCCGCCGACGATGGTGCCGAGCAGGATGGCGATAAAGGTGGCGCCCTCGATCAGCGCGTTGCCGGCCGGCAACTGCTCGCGCCGGAGATGATCGGGCAGGATGCCGTATTTGATCGGCCCGAACAGGGTGGCCAGCACGCCGAAACCGGCGAGCGCCGCGAAAAGAAGCGGCAGCGACTGGCGCATATAGCCCAGCACCGACAGGCCGGCGACGAACATCTCGACGAACTTCACCCATTGCGCCACCCGCGCCTTGTCGTGGCGGTCGGCGAGCTGGCCGGCCAGCCCCGACAAGAAGAAGAACGGTGCGATGAAGACGGCGCTCGCCAGCGTGATCAGCGCGCCCGTATTGGCGCCGCCGGCGCGGAACAAGATGAGGAAGACCAGCGCGGTCTTAAGGAAGTTGTCGTTGAAGGCAGCGAAGAACTGGCACCAGAACAGCGGCGCGAAGCGGCGCGACAAAAGGAGCGGCGGCGCGGCAGGCACTAGGGCGCGTTCTGTCTGAGTGGGCACATGCGTGCAGCGCAGGCGCTGCGTGCTCCCCTCCCCCTTGTGGGGAGGGGTCGGGTACCGAATTCGCCGCGCTGCTACGGCCCGCCTCATCGCCTGCATTCCTTCATCGCGGCTATTCATCGCCCCGATTCTCTATGACGGCAGCCTGATCGCCGACTGCAAATCCGCCAGCAAAATACGCAAATCGAGCTCGCGGAACTCGCGGTAAACCCGGCGCAGCCAGTGCTGCATTTCCTCCCGCACGGCAGGCGGCATGGCGGCGGCCGCCAGCTCGGCGTCGGAAAAGGAAAAGGGTGGCGTCTCGATATAGCGGCGCACGCCGGCCGCCAGCGTAGGCAATCGCGCCAGCGGCGCCCGGCTGCCAACCATTTCGTATTTGCCGCCGTGCTGGGCGGGCCCGAAGATCTCGTTGTGCACGGGCGCCAGCAGCGCCTGCGGAAAGTGACGGCGCAGGGCCTGGAAAGCCTCGACCGCGGTGGCATCGGGCGTAATCACATAGACGATGGCGGAAACGATGCCGCGCCGCGCCGCCTCCTCGGCGAAGCCAATCTGGCGGGCCAGCGCAAAGAAGGCTTCGAAGGACTGTTGGCCAAGATCGACGACCTTGTAAGCGTCATCCTCGGCGATCAGGCGGTCGAATAGCGCCATCTGACCCTGGACGCTGGCGATGTCGGATATGGTGGTGAGCGCGGGCGCGAACTGCTTGAGCGTGCCGTCGCCGCTATTCAGATCGAAGGCTTCGACCCGGCGGCCTTCTTGGGCGTGGAAATCGGTGAGCAGCCGCGCCAGCAGCGTCTTGCCGACCCGCGAGCGTGGACCACCGCCTGCTGGCGCATGGCTTCCGCTTTCGGCGCCACCAGGTCGATCAGCCTTACCCGGTCGTATTCGCCCCAGACATTGCCGAGCCAGTGCCGCACATAACCGCGCAGCACGAAGGAATAGTTGGCCGGCTCCCCCTTGGCATTTTTGCTGGCGATGAACGACACGAAGGGCTGGCTCGCCAGCTCCACCTGCTCGTAGGCCATCTCGTTGAGCTTGGGAATGCTGATCTCGGACGCGTTTTTGATCTGGCTGAAATAGGAATTGTACGTGGTCGGGTCCCACTCGAAGAAGGCGGTGTCGTTGATGCGGTTCTTCACCAAGTAATAGCTGGCGTCGCCGACGAAGCCGGCGGTTTCCGCGACCTCGTCGAGCGAAGCGATCGAAGGACCGAGGATGTGGAACACGGCGAAGGTGATCTGGCCCTTGCACGCGGAATCGATGAAGCCGATGTCGCGCAGCACCCGCAGGGTGGCCGACAGCAGGCCGGCGCGCACGTCGATGACGGTGACATGGGCGTCCGCGCTGCCGAGCGTGTCGAAGATCTTCATCTGGTCGGCGACCGAAGCGACGTCCACCACCTCGGTGACGCCGGCATGGAAGCGCTTGAGGGAGCCGCGCGGAGATTCGGTGTCGAAGGCACGCATCGGCATCTGATGCGCGCCGAAGTAATCGAGCAGAGTACGGGCGACGGTGGTCTTGCCGACCCCGCCCTTGTCCGCGCCGACGAGGATGACGGTGGGTTTGGCCATGGTGTTCTTCAGCCTCCGGGAAATGGGCGAATCGGAGGGCTTGTGAGAGCTTACACATTCCCGGAGTAGGGGATGCAGGGATTAATGACAGCGCGTTGCCAGCTTGTGCAAAAGCTTGGCATGCAGGGGAACGGCCCGAGGGGCGCTGCTTCAGAAAGCCCGCAACCTTCGCGGACCAAGGGTGGCTCGCCAACCGAAGCGGCCGCAAAGTGATTTGTGGTGCCGGCGGAGGGATTTGAACCCCCGACCACCCGCTTACGAAGCGGATGCTCTACCGCTGAGCTACGCCGGCTGAGATATTCGCCCCTGATAAAGGCGGAGCGCTGTCATTGCAAGCAAACACCATCCTGTCATTACGGGGCGACCTCCGCAGGCGGTCGAACCCGGAATTTAGGCCTGCTTGGTGCCCTATGGCCCCTCGATTCCGGGCTCGCGGCCCTCGGCCGCGCCCGGATCCCGGATAATGACAATCTCTCAACGGAACAGACCGCGCAGACGCTGCCAGGGGTCGGGAGAAGGCGGGGCTTCCGGCACCGGTTCGCTGTCGGAACTGCCCTCAGGCCCCGGATCGTCGGGGGCATGCACCAGCGGGATGACCGGCTCGACCGGCTTGGCCTTTGCCGGACCTTTGTCGGCGGCGGCATTGGCCGCCGGTTCTTCCGCTGCTTTCGCCGGCTCTTCCGCCCTGGGTTCCGCCGGCGCCGGCTCGGCTTCCGTTTCGGGCTTCGGCTCCGCCGGCTCGGCCGGAGGCGGCGCCACCTCGATCACCGGCCGCCTCACGCCGATCTCGGCCAGCGGCACCTTCCATTCGAAGCCGTCGAGCCGGCCCTTGGGGGTCACCGGCAGCCAGCGGTCCGACACCACGCCGTCGGCGGTCCAGGCCGGATCGCCGGAGGCGCGCATGGCCCTGGCCATCCATTCGCGCACCTTACCGGTGTCGCCGTGCTCGGTATCCTCGATCGCCGCCATCAGCTCGGCTACGCGCCGGGTCGGCGCCGCGAGATAAGGCGCCAGTGCGTCGCGCGCGATCTGGAAGGCACGCGCATCAAGCGCCGCGCGCGCCACCGCCAGCGCGCCCTCGCGCTGGCCGGGGGACTTGGCCGCGAGCTTCTGCATGCGGCTGAGCCGCTCGCGCGCGGAATCGCCGAAGCGCAGATTGGCATAGGCCTCGGCGATGTCAGGATGCGGATTGATCGTCCAGGCCCCCTCCAGGATCTTCGCCGCCTTGCGTTGCTCGTTCGATTCCGCCAGCCGCCGACCGCCGAGCGCCGCGGCCGGCACCAGGTCGGGCGCCAGCTTGACCGCCTCCATGACAGCCGCACGCGAGGCGTCACGATCGAGCTCGTCGAGTGCCTGGGCGCGCGCGGTCAACAACACCGCGCGCTTGCGCCGGTAGTCGGCCTTGTCCATGGCGCTCTTCATGTGCTCGAGCGCGTTGAGCGCACCTTCCCAGTCAGAGGCGGCGCATCGATCGTCGAGCACCGCCTGTCCCGCCCAGGCGAGGCCGGGCGCGGCCTTGGAGGTTTCCTCCGCCACCAGGCGCGCCGCGTGATGATCGCCGCGTCGCTGCGCCTCGATATAAAGGCCGCGCAGCCCTAAGAGCTTGGTCTCGTCGCGCTTGGTCATCTCACGGAAGGCGCGCTCGGCGCCGGTGCGGTCGCCGGTCATCTGCGCCGACTGCGCGGAGAGCAGGAGCGTGAGCGGATCGCCAGGGGAAAGCCGCGCCGCCTCGTCGGCCGCGCGGCGCGCCAGGCGTCGGTCACCGGCACCGATGGCGATCAGCCCGCGCGTAAGCGCAAGATAGCCTTTGACGGCGCGGCGGTGGCGGAAGAACAGCGAGACCTGCTCGGGCGAGCGCAGGATGGCGCGCAGCAGAGACCACAGCAGCAGGGCGACGATGACCAGTGTGAGCACCGCCAGCACCGCGATCATGACGGAGGTCTCGATGCGGTAGCCCATCCAGGTGATGGCGATCTCGCCCGGGCGGTCGGCGAGCCAGGCGAAGCCGCCAGCCAGCACCGCGAGCGAGATCAGGAACAGGACGACGCGGATCATAGGGTTCTCATTTCTGGCCGAGCGCACGCGCCGTGGCGGCGGCGAACTGGCGGGCGGCGGCGAGCGCGGCCTGCCGCGCCTTGACCTCGGCGATCCAGTCCTGCGCCGGCTTGCGCGCCCCGGCGGGCAACTTGTTCAGGTCTGCAAGGGCCGCGGCGATATCGTCGTGGGCGGCATCGACCTCAAGGCGCGCCAGCACGTCGGCGGGCGTATCGCCCTCGGGCGCGTTGACCGGGTTGATGCGCACGATCCTGCTGGCGTTGGCCTGCAGGCGCGCGAGAAAGCCGGCCGGCGGCTTCTGTGTGCCGGCAGCCTTGGTGAGCGCCGGAATGAGCGCGTGCAGTTCGTCGGCGAGCTGGGCTTTGCGCGGCACGCCGTTGGCGGCGAACCGCAGCAAGGGCGCCAACTCCTTTTCGTTCCCGCCGAGCGATTGCGCCTGAGCAAGTTCCGCTTTGTAAGGCTTGCCGCTCATCACCGCGTGCCGCAGGGTGACGGCGCTCAAGGCGAGCCGCGCGGGCTTGTCGGTGGCCGAAGCGTTGGCGACCTGCTTAGTGACCTGCTTGGCAATCTGTTCGCGCGTCGTAGCGAGCGACTGCTGCAGGTTCTGGCCCGCCGCCTTCAGCGAATCTTCCAGCGCGGCGACCTTCTTCTGCAAGGCATCGAGCTGGCCAGGCGAGGCAGCCGACGACGCGGCGCTGGCGGCATGCTGCACGCTGCCGCGCAAATCCGCGACCGCCTTCTCCGCCGTGGCGGCGGTAGCTTGCGCCTGTTCCGCCGTGGCGGCGATCAAATCGGCGCGCTTGTTGAGCTTGCCGATCTCGACATTGAGCGAATCCATGGCCTGGTCGATGGCGTTCAACCGCTCCGCCGCGGCGCCGTTGCTGCGCGGCATTTTGGCGATGTCGGCCTCCAGCTTCTGCACGGTCTGGCGCAGCGTCTCAACCGCCTGGCCGTTGGCGGCGGGCGCCGGCCGCTTCTGTAAGGCCTGCACTTGCTCTTGCAGTGCCGCGATCTGCGTGCGCTGGGCATTGCCGTTCGGCGGCAGCAGGCCGCCCCACCACAGGCCGGCCACCAGCGCGGCAATGACGAGAGCGCTGACGAGGCCGCCGGCGGCTGCCGCCAAATAGATATTGCCGCTAGAGACAAGCGGCGGCGCGCCGGCAGGCGGCTCGCTCGGTTCACTTGGCTCAGTTGGTTCGTTTGGCTCGTCTGGCTCGCTTGGCACAGCTTGCGCCTCCTCGGCGGCCGCCGATGCCGCATGCGTTTCAGGCTGGGGTGCTGGTTCTTCCGTCTCGGCGTTCTCCGCCTTCTCTTCCTTCGCCGGCTCGGGCGGGGGCGGCGGATCGGCCTTGGCCGCCTCCGGCTCGGCCTCCTCCTTCGGAGCTTCGCCTGCCGGCAGCTCGGTGGCGGTGAGGTCGATGGTCGGCGCCGCGCGCTTGCGGCGGCCCTGCGGTCCGTCCGGCGCTTTGCGCTTTCCCGTCATTCAAAAACCTCTGCTTTGCATCTTGGCCGACTACCGCCCCCATCTCCGATCGCGGTCGAGGACATGCTTTTCGCGATCACGTGCCTACGAATCGGCCCAAAGCCGCCGCATCGCAATATCGCAATTGCCCTTAGCCCGCCATGTTAACCCGGCGAAAGCGGCAGAAGTTCAATCAACGCCGCCTCCTGCGGTTGCGGCGCGACCGCGACGCGCCCGGCGCCGGCCGCTTGCAGCGGGGCGGCCACCTGCGCCGACAGGCAATAATGACGCACCGCCAGGGCCGCCTCCGCGATGCCCGCTGCGCGCGCGCCCGCCAGGTAATTCTCGGCGCTGCGCCGGGAGAAATGCAGCACTGCCTCGACGTCGCCGGCCTCCAGCGCGGCGACGAGCGCCGGCGGGAACGGCGTCGTGACGGCGCGGTAGACCACGCGCATCTCGGCGGCGATGCCGTGCACGGCCAGCTCGCCGACGAGATCGGCGGCGCGGTCCTGGCCGGCGAGGTAGAGCAGAGGCGCCGCGTCCTTGCGCTCGCGCAACAACTGGACGAGGTCGCGCACGTCGCCGCCGGCGGAGGTCACATCCGTAAAGCCCGCCGCGCGCGCGACCGCGGCGCTGCGGCGGCCGACCGCGAACAAAGGCAATGCAAGCAGCGCGTCGCGCACCGAATCACCGGCGATGGCCGCTAGCGCGTTGGCGCTGGTGATGACCACACCGCCCCAAGGGCCGGAAAGATCGGCGACGATCGGCTCGACCTTCATCAGGGGCCCCAGCAGCACGTCGTGGCCGCGCGCGCGCAATGCCGCTGCGGTCTGCTCGCTTTGCGGCTCAGGGCGGGTAACGACAACGCGCATGATCTTATTTATCCTTCCACGCATTCCGACAGCATGTCCCGGACGCGGTGCAGCATTAGCGCGTTGCGCGAAATGATGCACCGCTGATCCGGGACCCCGCTTGATGAACGCACAGCGAAACCGGGGTCCCGGGTCTGCAACGCACCGCTCCACTTCGTTCCGCGCTGCGCTGCGCCCGCGACACAAGCCCAAAGTTACGTCTGCGCTCTTTCACGAGCGGCATATTCGATTCTAATCGAAAAAGTTGGGCCCCGCCCGATGCTTTAATTCGCGGCCCGCGTCGGTGCCGATTGTTGCGGCGTCCTTGCGGCTGCCATGGCCGGCGATGTCGTGCGCCGCGCCGCCATCCGGCCGCGCGATCAATCCGCGGAATTCGATGGTGTCGTCCGACACCGTGGCGTGGCCCGCGATCGGCGTCTTGCAGGAGCCGTCGAGCTCGGCCAGGAAGGCGCGCTCGCAAGTTACGGCAGTGAACGTTTCCGCGTGATTGATATCCGCCAGCAGGCCGCGCACACGCGCATCGCCTTCGCGCGCCTCGATGCCTATGGCGCCCTGGCCGACCGCCGGCAGGAATTCGTTGACGTCCATGACCTTGGTCGCGTGCTCGGTAAGGCCGAGCCGCTTCATGCCGGCAAGCGCCAGCAGCGTGGCGTCGACCACGCCGGCGTCGAGCTTGCGCAGCCGCGTTTCCACATTGCCGCGCAGCGGCGTCACGTTGAGGTCCGGCCGCAGGCGCTTCGCAATCGCCTGCCGGCGCAGCGAGGCGGTGCCGAGGGTGGCACCCTGCGGCAGCTCTTGGATCGAACGGCTTTCCCGCGAAATGAACACATCGCGCGGATCCTCGCGCTCGAGACAGGCGGCCAGCGTCAGGCCGGTCTGCGAAAAGGTCGGCATGTCCTTGGCCGAATGCACGGCGAGATCAATGCGTTGGCCGAGCAGCGCCTCCTCGATCTCCTTGGTGAACAGGCCCTTGCCGCCCGCCTCGCTGAGCGGCCGGTCCTGGATGGCGTCGCCGGAGGTGCGAATGATGACGAGCTCGATTTCGTCTTCCTCAGCGCCCAATGCGGCGGCGAGCCGCGCCCGCACGGCGCGCGCCTGCGCCAGCGCCAGCAGGCTGCCGCGCGTGCCGATACGCAAAAGGGCGGTGGATTGCGCCATGTGACCTCTCGATGCTAGGGCGTCTTTTAGTTCGCGCTGCGCAAAGAAGGAAAGCTTGCTTTGCCTCGTCATTCCGGGACCGCCCGAAGGGCAGGGCCCGGTATCCAGGGCTGAGAACTCCGCCCTTGTTGCCCTGGATTCCGGGTTCGCTCGCTTCGCTCGCGCCCCGGAATGACGGTAAGTTGAGGAACCCCATGATCGTCCTCGGCATCGAGACCACCTGCGACGAAACCGCCGCCGCGGTGGTCGAGCGTTCCGGGGACGGCCGCGGGCGCATCCTGTCCAATGTGGTGCTTAGCCAGGACAGCGAGCACGCGGCCTTCGGCGGCGTGGTGCCGGAGATTGCCGCCCGCGCTCATGTGGAGGTGCTCGACCGGGTGATCGCGCGCGCCATGAAAGAAGCGTCCTGCGGCTTCGACTCGCTGAGCGGTGTGGCCGCCGCCGCCGGCCCGGGCCTGATCGGCGGCGTGATCGTCGGGCTGACCACCGCCAAGGCGATCGCGCTAGTAAAGAACAAGCCGCTGATCGCGGTCAACCATCTGGAAGCGCATGCGCTCACCGCGCGGCTGACCGACGGCACGCCGTTTCCCTATTTGCTGTTTCTCGCCTCCGGCGGCCACACCCAGATTGTCGCCGTGCGCGGCGTCGGCGACTATGTGCGGCTCGGCACCACCCATGACGACGCCATCGGCGAAGCCTTCGACAAGACCGCCAAGCTGCTCGGCCTCGGCTATCCTGGCGGGCCGCAGGTGGAGCGCGAGGCCATGCGCGGCGACGCGCAGCGTTTCGCGCTGCCGCGGCCGATGCAGCACCGCAAGGACGCGGACTTCTCGTTGTCGGGGCTGAAGACCGCGCTGCGGCTGGAGGCCGAGCGCATCGCGCCGCTCAGCGACCAGGACGTGGCCGACCTGTGCGCGTCGTTCCAGCAGGCGGTGGTGGACGTGGTGTACGAACGTCTGCGCGCAGGCTTGCGCATTTTCCGCGCGCAATACGGCGCGCCCAGCGCGCTAGTCGCCGCCGGCGGCGTTGCTGCCAACCAAGCGATCCGCAATATCCTGGACCTGCTCGCCTTCGAGACCGGCACCGTGCTGGTGGCGCCGCCGCTGGAACTGTGCACCGACAACGCCGCCATGATCGCCTGGGCCGGCTGCGAGCGGCTGGCGCTCGGCATGCGCGATCCGCTCGACGTGGCGCCACGCGCGCGCTGGCCGCTCGACGAGATCGCCGCCGCCAAGGGCGCGCGGCAACGCACGGCGGCGTATAAGTGAGTGAGCGACCTAAAAAGGATGTCCCCCGAAGCGTCGCCATGATGGTCGAGCCGCGCCACGAACTCTCTACACCTCCCCCCTTGCAAGGGAGGTCGGCGAGCGAAGCTCGCCGGGAGGGGGATATCTTTTGTTTTCAATTGCATTGTTTTCAAAGTACCCCCCTCCCCATCCCTCCCCCGCAAGGGGGGAGGGAGCACTTTGTTGCGATTTGCCGCATGACCATCCAACGGATTTCCGTCCTCGGCGGCGGCGCCTGGGGGACGGCGCTGGCGCTGACCGCCACGCGCGCCGGCCGCGACGTCACCCTGTGGGAGCACGATCCATCCAATGCCGAGAGTCTCGAACGCAAACGCGAGAGCCGCTACCTGCCCGGCGTGAGGCTCGAAGGCTCCATCGAAGTGACGCGCGATCTCGCCGCGGCCGCGGCGGCCGACACCATCCTGTTGGTGGTGCCGGCGCAGGTGGTGCGCCCGGTGGTGACGGCACTGGCTCCGTCGCTGTCCAGGGGCACGCCGCTCATCGCCTGCGCCAAGGGCATCGAGCACGGCACGCGCAAGTTCATGAGTGAGATCATCGCGGAATGCGCAAGCAACGCGGTGCCCGGCATTCTGTCCGGTCCGAGCTTTGCCGCCGACGTGGCGCGCGGCCTGCCGACCGCGGTGACCCTGGCCGCTCCCGACGCAGACACCGCCGCCGCGCTGTCGCATGCGATCGGTTCGGCCACATTTCGTCCTTATCACTCGACCGATGTGCGCGGCGTGGAACTCGGCGGCGCCGCCAAGAACGTGCTGGCCATCGCTTCGGGCATCGTGGCAGGCCGCGGCATGGGCGCCAGCGCCACCGCCGCCCTGATCACGCGCGGCTTCGCCGAGCTCACCCGGTTCGGCAAGGCTTATGGCGCCAAGGTCGAGACCATGATGGGCCTGTCCGGTCTTGGCGATCTCATCCTCACCTGTTCGACGTCGCAGTCGCGGAATTTCTCGTTCGGCGTCGCGCTCGGCAAGGGCGAAGCGCCCGACACTGCCGCCCACGGCAAGCTTGCGGAAGGCGTGTTCACCGCGCCAGTGCTGCTGGAGATGGCGCGCGCCAAGGACGTGGAAATGCCGATCGGCTTCGCCGTCGCCGACGTGCTCGCCAAGCGGATGACCTTGGACCAGGCCATCGAGTCGCTGCTGGCGCGACCGATCAAGGCGGAGTAGTTCACTGTCATCACCGGGCCCAATACTCTGACTGTCGTGCCCCGCGCAGGCGGGGCACCCAGTAACCCCTGCTGTTGAAGTAGCGCCGATGTCTGTGATTACTAGATCACCCGCTTTCGCGGGTGATGACAGCCCAGCGGAAGACGCGCGATGGCCTATTGGCTGATGAAATCCGAGCCCGATGCCTGGTCGTGGGACCAGCAGGTGAAGAAGGGCGCCAAGGGCGAGCCGTGGACCGGCGTGCGCAACCACGCCGCCAAGCTCAATCTCATGCGGATGAAGAAGGGCGATCGCGGCTTCTTCTACCATTCCAATATCGGCAAGGAGGTTGTCGGCATTATCGAGATCATCCGCGAGTACTACCACGACCCCACCGTCGAAGCCGGCACGCCATGGGTGGTGGTGGACGTAAAGGCGGTCGATGCTATGCCGAAGCCGGTGACGCTCGCCGCCATCAAGGCCGAGCCCAAGCTCAAAAACATGGCGCTGCTCAAGCTGTCGCGGCTGTCGGTGCAGCCCGTGACGCCGGAGGAGTGGAAGGCTGTGTGTAAGATGGGCGGGTTGAAGGGTTAGCGTTTGGCGTGAGCGGCGCCACGAGCGCCGGTGGGCTTCCCTCTCCCCTGTGGGGAGAGGGTTGGGGTGAGGGGGATCATGACTCTCGATAGGCCCGTAGCCCCTCACCCGGATCGCTTCGCGATCCGACCTTTCCCTATGGGAAGAGGTGACCCGTGTACGCGGCAAGCGCGCGGAGCCCCGAACCCCCGCCGAAAGTGGGGCATTCCGCGCCTTGTCGCACCGGCAAGCCCCGTCGCATAATAGGGTCAGCTCATCGAAAAAAGCCTGCGGGGGCAGCCGTTTGGCGGAAATGTACGCCCGCTCGGTCAAGGATCCGGCGGGCTTCTGGCGCGAGCAGGCTCAGCGCATCAACTGGATCAAGCCCTTCACCAAGGTGAAGAACACCTCCTACGACCCCCATAACGTCTCGATCAAATGGTTCGAGGACGGCACGCTCAACGCCTGTTACAACTGCGTCGATCGCCATCTCGGCGACCGCGGCGACCAGACGGCGCTCTTGTGGGAAGGCGACGACCCTAAGGACGACAAGAAGCTCACCTTCAAGGAGCTGCACGCCGAGGTCTGCAAGTTCGCAAACGTGCTGAAGGCGCGCGGCGTCAAGAAGGGCGACCGCGTCACCATCTATATGCCAATGATCCTGGAGGCGGCCATCGCCATGCTGGCCTGCGCCCGCATCGGTGCCATCCATTCGGTGGTGTTCGGCGGCTTCTCGCCGGATTCGCTGGCCGGCCGCATCACCGACTGCAAGTCCGACTGCATCATCACCGCCGACGAAGGCGTGCGCGGCGGCCGCAGCATTCCCCTGAAGGACAACACCGACGCCGCCTGCGACCGCGCCGTCGGGGTGAAGACCGTCATCGTCGTGCGCCGCACCGGCGGCGACGTCACCATGCATGAGGGCCGCGACGTCTATTACGACGAAATTGCCAAGACCGTGCCGGCCGACTGCCCCTGCGAGGAGATGAGCGCGGAGGACCCGCTGTTCATTCTTTATACGTCGGGCTCGACCGGCAAGCCGAAGGGCGTGCTGCACACCACCGGCGGCTACATGGTCTACACCTCGATCACGCATCAATACGTGTTCGATTATCACGACAGCGACGTCTACTGGTGCACCGCCGACGTCGGCTGGGTCACCGGCCACAGCTACATCGTTTACGGCCCGCTCGCCAATGGCGCCGTCAGCCTGATGTTCGAGGGCGTGCCGAATTATCCGTCGACGTCGCGCTTCTGGGAAGTGTGCGACAAGCACAAGGTCAACATCTGCTACACCGCGCCGACCGCCATCCGCGCGCTTATGCAGGGCGGCGACGCGCCAGTGAAGAAGACCTCGCGCAAATCTTTGCGCCTGCTCGGCACCGTGGGCGAGCCGATCAATCCGGAAGCCTGGGAGTGGTACTACCACGTGGTGGGCGAGGACCGCTGCCCGATTGTCGACACATGGTGGCAGACCGAGACCGGCGGCATTCTCATTACGCCGCTGCCGGGCGCGACCAAATTGAAGCCCGGCTCGGCCACGCGGCCGTTCTTCGGCGTACAACCGGAAATCGTCGACGCAGAAGGTAACGTGCAGCACGGCGCCACCAGCGGCAACCTGTGCATCGCCGATAGCTGGCCGGGCCAGATGCGCACGGTCTACGGCGACCATGAGCGCTTCGTACAGACCTATTTCTCGACCTATCTTGGCAAGTACTTCACCGGCGACGGCTGCCGCCGCGACGAGGACGGCTACTACTGGATTACCGGCCGCGTCGACGACGTCATTAACGTGGCCGGCCACCGCATGGGTACGGCAGAAGTGGAGAGCGCGCTGGTGGCGCATGCGAAAGTGTCGGAGGCCGCCGTGGTCGGCTATCCGCACGACATCAAGGGCCAGGGCATCTACGCCTATGTCACGCTGATGGCCGGCGAGAAGCCGAGCGAGGAGCTGCGCAAGGAACTGGTGCAATGGGTGCGCAAGGAGATCGGCCCGATCGCCTCGCCGGACTTGATCCAGTTCGCGCCCTCGCTGCCGAAGACGCGCTCGGGCAAGATCATGCGCCGAATCCTGCGCAAGATCGCCGAGGACGAGTTCGGCAATCTGGGCGACACCTCGACGCTCGCCGACCCGGCGGTGGTCGACGACTTGGTGGACAACCGCCAGAACAAGCGCCACGCCAAGGCCTGAGTCCAAAGCCTGAATTTCGGCAGCGGCGCGCATTCAGACCGTCATCGCCCGCGCAAGCGGGCGATCCAGTAATCACGGAAGCTTCGGTGCCTACTGGGGCCCCATTTGCGCGCGGACGATAATCCCAGTGTTCGGCGTCGTGACACGGTTAACACCCGCCCGCGGCTGTAACCGCCATTTACGTTACTGCGCTTTCGCCCGGCGAGCCGCCGCCGCCGCATTAGTATCGCCATGATCAACAACCGCGGGCGGGCGTCATGGCTCTGGTGGTCAGACGGGTGGCAATCTTTCTGGCGATCGTAATGGCGTTCGCCCTGCCAGCGGCAATCGCCGCGCACGCGGCGACGCGCAGCGTGGTGCCGTTCCGAGGTTATTCGCCCGGCACCATCGTGGTAAAGACGCACGAGCGCCGTCCCTACTACGTGCTGCGCGGCCAGCGCGCGCTGCGCTTTCCCGTTGGCGTAGGCTGCGCCGGCATGCAATGGAGCGGTGCCACTCGCATTGCCGGCAAATTCGTCGACCCGGCCTGGCGGGCGCCGCGCGCCATCAATCACGGCGTACTCGGACGCGTCATTCCGGGCGGCAGTCCGCACAATCCGATGGGCGTGGCGGCGATGACTTTGGCCGGCACGCAGTATGCCATTCACGGCACCAACAGACCGGATTTGATTGGCGGGTTCGTGTCGCACGGCTGCATCCGCATGTACAACCGTGACATCCGCGAACTCTTCCTGCTCGTTTCGGTCGGCACGCCGGTGATCGTCCAGCGATAAACTTTGCGCCCCGTGCGGGCATCATGGCCTGCTCGTTCGAGAGGGCGCTCGCGTTTCTAGTTCACACCTTGGTGTGACGAGGGCTAATACCAACGGTCATAGAGACTGACTGATGTGTGCCCAGTCGCGCAAACCGATTGCTGTTATTGTTTGCGGTTGAGCAATGAGCTTTTGCCAAGCGTCGCAAGCTGCATCGATGATT
>JARRNI010000171.1:0-8043 GCA_037385125.1 Pseudolabrys sp. | reverse complement strand
GGCGGCGACGGGACGCGAGGACTTCGCGCAGGCGGCATCGGAATGCATCGCCTTCGAGGACGCGAGCTACGATGCCGAGCGCCACAACTGGCCCGACCTGCGCGGCGAGGGCGTGCCGGCCTGGCCGTGCCAATGGTGCCATGGCGCGCCGGGCATCGGGCTGGCGCGCATCGCAACCGCCAGGCGCGGCGGTGGGCTCGACCGCAAGCTGCTGGCCGCCGACATCGGCAACGCGCTTACGGGTGCGCAGGACGGCTGGCAGGGCCCGGTCGACACCCTGTGCTGCGGCTCGCTCGGCAGCATCGAGTTCTTCTGCGAGGCGGCGGGCGCGCTCGAGCGCGGCGATCTGCGCGCGCTGGCGGCGAGGCGGCTGGCGCAATTGCTGCAAGCCTCGCGCACGGCCGGCGACTTCCGCTGGAACAGCGGTCAGCGCCGCTTCAATCTCGGCCTGTTCCGCGGCCTGGCGGGCGTCGGCTATACGGCGCTGCGCCGCGTCGACGCCTCGCTGCCCGACGTGCTGGTCTGGGAGTAGCGCTACTGCGGCTTCGCCGCCGGATTGCACGCGGCGTAGATGCGCGCCGCGAACATGTCGAAGGACTGGACCTTCACCGTGCAGTTGGTCGCGGGATCGGGCGAGACCATGATCGCGTCGCCGGCGACCGCCCTGCGCGTCTTGCCGTTGACGTTGACGTCGATATATTCGTTGGCGGGCGGCCCGACCAGCCCGATGGTCAAATGACCGCCGCCGACGATCAGCGACTGGTTGGCATTGACGTTGTACGTGTTCTTCGCCGGCCGGATCTCATCCAGCACCTTCTTCACGCTCGCCAGTTCCGACTGCAGCGAGGTCACCTTGGCGTTCTGCACCAGCACCTCGCTCTTCAGCTTCTGCGTTTGCGGCTGGAGCTGCGCGATCAGCTGCCGCGCGTCGTCGAGCGGCTTGCGCGCCAGATCGCGGCCGAACAGATAACCGCCGGTCGCGCTGCCCACCAGCAGCAGGATGCTGGCGGCGATCACTATCAGGCTGCGCCGGCGCGCCACCGCGGCGGCGTCGGTGCGCTCCGATTGCGTGCTGTCGGTCACGTTACAGGTCCTTCCTGTCGCGCCGGCGGGCGCGCGCCGGCATGATCGCCGATTTCGGCGAACCAAGGCAATTCGAAAAGCGCGGTGCGGCGGGCGGCCACGCCCATCGTCGCTCCCTTACGCGCGCCGATGGCGGCGGACTTGCATTTTGCGTCTCTGGACATTGCGATCATGCGCCAACGCCGGCGGCAAAGACCTGCCGGCTATTTATTCGGTTGCGCCGCCGGGGCGGGCGGTTTTTCCGGCGCGCTCTTGTGCAGGCCCAGCCCTTGCGAGATGCGCGACAGCAGCGACTTGATCTCGGAAAGGTCGAGCGCGACCGAGGAGGACGGCGGGTTGCTGGGGTGCGTGGTGTCTCGCGGCGTCGAGGATGCCGCGGCGGCAGAGGCCTTTTTGCCATCCTCCACCGCCATCGCGTGGTCGGGCGCCGTCGTTGACGAATGCTGCGGCGGCGATGCCGTCTCCGGCGTCGGCGCGGGGGCGCTTCCCGCGGCCGGTTTCGGCGCCGGCCCTGGCGCGGCGCTGGTATTGGTATTGTTGTCCATGTTACCGAGAATGATCGGCAGGCCTTCCTTGCCGCTGCCGATCACCACGATCTTGGCGTTCTTCGACTGCGCCAGCGCGAGCGTGGCCTCGATGCCGCGCCAGCGCAGATAGGAATCGGAAATGCCCTTGCTCACCGTGCGCTGGAAGGCGGCGATGCCGTTCGCCTCCACCTGCTTGCGCTTGGCCTCCTCGACCTCGCGCTCGACGCGGTATTTGTATTCCTGGATCTGGTAGAACTGCTCGGTCTGCCGGTTGATGGCGGCGACGATGGCCGGTGGCAGCTCGATGCTCAGCACCAGCGTATCGAGGATGTGGATCGAGTTCTGCAAAAAGTCGAGGTAATGCTTGGGGTCGGGCTGCTCCATGGCCTCAGGCTGCACCAGGCTGTTGAGGTGTTCGCCCAGGCTGCGCTGCGACTTGTTGCGGATGGCTTTCTGGATCTCCTCCCGCTTTCGGTAGACGTCCGCGGCGTTGTACTGCGAGATGACCTGGCGCGCCTGGCTGCCGATCTCGGGCGCCACCACCGAGTTCAAATAGTCTGGACCGATGAACTTGTGCAGCACGGCGATCGAATTGTGCAGGAGCTGGTAGCGGATGTTGATCTGTACCACCACGTTCACGCCGTCCTTGGTGATGGCGTTGTAGGTCTGGGTGGTCGACTGCAGCCGCAGGTTATAGAGGAACAGCTTGTCCCACGGCCACACCAGGTGCAGGCCTTCGTCGCGTAGCTCGCGCGGATCGAGGATGGTGCCGCGGCCGACGAAGCACCAGCAGTAAAGGTCGTAGCCGTTGAAGCGCTTCCACAGCACGCCGACCATGCCGCTCGGCACCGTGATCACCACATAGGGAAACAGCAGGGTCGCGACCAGCATCGCCACCATCAGCAGCACGGACAGACTCGGCAGATGGCGTCCTAGAAAGCGCCACCACCCGCGCGCCTGCGCCGGGGGCGGTCTGCCGTCGAGGGGCTGTGTATACGTGGATGCCATCGACCTACTCCAAAGAACGCCGCTTCAGCCGCTCTGCGCCGACGAATGCCGGTCGACAAACCGGCCTTCTTCCATGCGCAGCCTGCGCGCCGGCAGGTCAAGCTCGTCGAGATAGCGGTCATCGTGCGTGATCACAACGATGGTCACGCCGGCTTGCAGCATTTCCGGCAACAGCTCGTGATAGAATTTGCGGCGGAATTCGGGATCCTGCTCTGCGGTCCACTCGTCGAGCATGAGGATCGGGCGTTTCTCCAGCATGCTGACGATGAGCGCCAGCCGGCGACGCTGGCCGCCGGACAGATCGAGCGTACGGAATTCGCCGTCCACCAGACCGGTCTTGTCCTCCAGCTTGAATTTCCGCATCAGGGCATCCAGTTCGCCCGGCGTCGGCTCTGGAATGCCGTAGAGCCGGCGGAACAGGTGGTTGTCGAAGAAGATACCGGAGATCAGCGCGCGGTAGGCGTCGCGCGTTTCGTCGTTGATGCGCATGCCGTCGAGCATGATCTCGCCGGAATCGGGCGGGTAGAGGCCGGCCAGCACTTTCAGGAAGGTCGATTTGCCGGAGCCGTTGCCGCCGGTGATGAAGACGAGATCGCCGGAATGCAAGGTGAAGTCGAGCGGGCCGATCTGGAAGGTGGTGTCGGAAAACTTGTCGACATAGCGGAACACGATGTTCTGCATCTCGATCTTGTCGAAACGCTTCGGCATCTTGATCTCGCGCTCGCGCGGTATCTTGGCGAGATGGGCGCGCAACGTGGCTTCCAGCTGTATGATGCGGTCGGCGGCGGCGTTGGCGGTCAGCAGCACCGGGATCGACTGCACCAGGCCGAAGCAGGCGCCGACCACGAACATCAGCGCCGTGGTGGTCTTGGCGAGGGCGGCGCCGCCGAGCTTGGTCGAAAGCTGCGGCGCCACGAACACGACGGCGCCGAGCAGGATGTACATCGAGAACTGCGAGCTCACGACCAGCTTGAAGGTCTCGGCCTGGCTCTTGATCTTGATGTTGGCGGCGGTGCGCGAAACCTCCACTGCGTCGTTGTAGAGATCGTCGCTGCGCTGGGTGTTGAGCCTGATCTCCTTGAAGCCGTCGAGGAAGTCGGTGAGCCGGTCGAACAGCCGGCGCTCCCATTCGGCTGCGTGCTGCTTCTCCGACGCCAGCCGCTTGTTTTTGTAATGGAACACCAGCCCCGCGGTGGTGACGACCACGATGGTGATCACGATCGCCATCACCGACAGGAACGCCACGTAGATCGCGACGAAGAAGATGAGCACCGCGCCCTGGATGGTGAAGGCGAGCAGGTTGCTTGCCTGCGTGAGCGTCGCGGTGTCGCCGGTGATGGCGGCGACGATGCGCGCGCGCCCGATGTGCTCCATCTCCAGGAGCTCCGACTGCCGCACCATGTCCATGAGGCGCAGGCGCAGCTTGTGGATGATGGCCTCGATCTCGGCGGTGGTGGTGATGGTGACGTAATATTGCGTCTTGATGAACAGGAACAGCGAGATCAGGAACAGGATCGCGCCCCACAGGTTGCCGTTTCCCTGCATGCCGGCATTGATGGAGGCGAGGATCGCCGCCGTCGAAATGCCGCCGAGCCCCGACATGAGCAGGAGCTTCGGCAGCGAGCCGTGCATTTCGCGGCGGACGAGATTGAGGAAGGACATAACTGCGATGTCTGCCGTTTACACTTGCACAAGCCGCCGCTGCCGGGCGAACGGGCGCCGCGCCGGCCGGCATCGATTGGACCGTGGCATCAGCTGCGCCGCCGCCATTCGAAGCGCCGGTTCGGGCCGGTGATCAACAGCAGCGGCAGCACGATCAGCGGCGTGGTGACCAGCGCCAGAAGAAACGTCCCCAGGAACCCCATTCGCCGGTCGATGCCGCAAAGCCCGGTGAGAATGCAGAAGATGACGTAGATGATGGTTTCGAGCATAGGGCTCGCTCTCGCCGGTCGATCGCTGTGGCGCTACGGTAAGTCCCCCGCGATTGGCTGGCATAGCCCCGTGCGCGTCAAGAACTGGATGCCGCCGCGCCCTCGCTCGCTTCCGCAGCGCCAGCGTCGGCGGGCTCGCCGGCGCTCTTGCCGCGGCGCTGGTCCCACTTTTCCTTCTGCGCCTTGATGAACTCGCGATAGTCCGGCGGGTTGAAATCGAGCAGGGTGCCGCCCGAGGCGAAATGCTGGATGAACGCCTTGCCGATAGCGTAGGTGGCGCCGGCCGACAGCACCGGCATCACGAAACCGCCCGCCAGCATGCCCAGCACCGGCACGAATTTGAGCGTGCTGGCGGCGCCGATGCCGCTGGTCGCCGGGATCATCGCGCCCGCCAGCGCCGCGATCAGCGCCTTGCCGCGGTTCTCCGAGAACGGCACGTCGTAGATCTGCGAGATGCGGCGCAGCATCTGGATCTGCACGCCGCCGACGGTTGCCACGTCGACGCCCGGTATCGGGATAAGCCCGGCCACGCCCGACCAAATGGCGAAGCGCTCGACCAGCTTCGACGCCATTTCTTGCCTGTGCTCAGGCGTCAGTTCCGTCTCCGAGCCCGCCGCGGCCTCGCCTTGCTCGGCGCTCTCGGACGCAGTCGTTTCGTCTGCCATAGCCGATCCTTCCCTCCTCCGGGCCGGGCCCAACCCGCGGCCGAGCCGGTTCTAATTCGTTCGTCGGCTCAACGACTAACGCTACCATGCCGGTTTGCGGCTGCCAAGCGCAGGCGCAGCGCGCGAGCCGCTGCAACCGCGACGATACGCAACGCGTATGTTGCCAAATCCGCGGCGCCGGCCGCCCCGCGTGTAGCGCTTGAGCACTCATTGGTGCCGCGCTGCAGGTTCTGTCCGGCCTTGCCATATTGGACCCGATTTCATAAAGCTCGTGTGACCGTGAGGGATGCAGAGGCGGACGATGCGACCGACGAATTCCGGCAAGAACGGTCAGGAGCACCGTGAGGAGCGCGCGCCCGCGCCACGCTCGGCCTGGGAGCCGCCTGCCGTCACCAGGCTGGCGATCGGCACCGAAACGAAAACAGCCGGCGCCAATGCCGGGGGCGCAGAGCCGCAGCCGCCGGCAGCCCCCGCTTCCAAGCTCGGATTTTCCTTCGAGATGGCGTTGCCATTGTCGGCGCGCACCAGCGGCTGACTGCGCCGCCGCCTGGGCTTTTCCACAAAGCCGGTTGCCTATGAGCGATTGAAGCGTGCGGCGCATTCGCGCGGTGGCGTCACCCATGGCCGTCCGATACATTGGCGCAAGGCTTCGTCTTCCGCCGCGTGCCGCAGGGGAGCCCCACGTTGCGCGTCACGACTGACAGTATTCTCGTCCGCGACGGCGAACTGCCCGCGGCGGCGCTCGGCGACGGTGCCGTCGTATTGAGCCTGCGTGCCGGCGCCTATTTCGGCTTCAACCGCGTCGGAACCGAGATCTGGGAGATGCTCGCAGCGCCCTGCCGGGTCGGCGAGATTTTTCACGCGCTGGCGCAACGCCACGAAGTCGACGATGAGACCCTGGCGCGTGACGTGACGCCGTTTCTCGAGACGCTGGTCGAGCAGCACTTGCTGCGCGTCGTCGAAGCGGGCGGGACGCGATGACGCCCGCCACCCTGCGGCGGGTCTATCGGCGCGAGGCGCGTCTCATGCTGGTGCTGGCGCGGCTCGCCATGCGCTTTATTCCGCCTGCGCGCATCTTCGCCTGGGCCGGCCGACCGCCGCGCCGCCTGCGCCGCTTTGCCGCCGACGAAGCGCGCTGGGTCGCATGGGCAGTCGAGCGCGAAGGCGCGCGCATGAACGCGCTCTGCCTGCCGCGCGCGCTCGCCGCGCAAGCTATGCTGCGTCGGCGCGGCATCGCCAGCCGGCTTTGCCTCGGCGTCGCGCGCGACGACGGTGTGCTCGAAGCCCATGCCTGGGTCGAAATCGGCCGGGACAAGGTCGTCGGCGCCAGCGAGGCCGGCGCCTTCACGCCGCTCGCGGCCTATGGCGGCTCGGCATGAGCGCCATCGCCGGAATGCTGCGCTTCGACGGCGGCATGATCGACCGCCGGGCGCTCGCGCGCGCCGCCAACGCACTCAAGCAATACGGCCCCGATCGCTCGGATGTTGTGGCGGCCGGGCCGGTCGGCCTTGCCCATGTGCTGATGCGCATGACGCCGGAGGACCGCTTCGACCGTCAGCCCGAGCGGGGCTTGAGCAGCGCGCTGATCAGCGCCGATCTCAGGCTCGACAATCGTGACGATGTGCTTGCGCATATCGGCGTGACGCCGCGCGACGCGGCATCGTGGTCGGACGCGCGCGTGCTGCTCGCCGCCTGGGAAAAATGCGGCGACGCCATCTGGCCGCGCCTGCGCGGGCCGTTCGCGGTGGCGATCTGGGACCCGCGCGCCCGCGTCCTGACGCTGGCGCGCGATCCAGTCGGGCTCAACGTGGTGATGTGGCATCGAAGCAAGAAATCCTTTGCCTTCGCTAGCATGCCCAACGGCCTGTTCGCGTTCGCCGACGTGCCGCGCCGATTGAGCGAGGAGAAGTTCGCCGACTTCCTGGTGCTCAATCACGCCGATCACGCCGCCACCATGTATCGCGATGTGTTCCGCCTGCGCCCGGCTTATGTCATGCAGGTGGGCGGCGACGGCGTCGTGCGCGAATGGCGCTACTGGTCGCCCTCCGACATCGCGCCGGTGCGGCTTGCCTGCGAAGCGGATTATGCCGAGGGCCTGCGCGCGGTGCTCGATCGCGCGGTGCGCCGGCAGATGCGCAGCGCGCACCCGATCGGCTGCCTGCTCAGCGGCGGGCTCGATTCATCCTCGGTGGCGGCGCTGGTGGCGCGCGCTTTGTCCGACGAGGGTCACCGGCTCGCCGCCTTCACCGGGGTGCCGCGGCGCGGCTATGACGGCGACGTGCCGGCCGGCACCTATGCCGACGAGACGCCCTATGTGGAGGCAATCGCGAAAACCGCCGGCAATATCGACGTCTCCTATGTGCGCGCCGGCGAATGCGACGACTTCGCCGAGCTCGAGCGTTTCTTCGTGGCGCTGGAGGGGCCGGTGCGCAACCCGGGCAATCTCGGCTGGGTGCTGGCCGCCTTGCGGCTTGCCCGCGCGCGCGGCCGCCGCGTGCTGCTCGGCGGTCTCACCGGCAATACGACCATCAGCTGGAGCGGCTGGTCGCAGGCCGCCAGCCATCTTAAGCGCGGGCGGCTGATTACCGCCGCCCGTCAGGGCAATCTGTATTATCGCTGCACGCCCTATTCGCGCTGGGCCGGCTTGCGCCAGCTCCTGCTCGAGCCGCTGGCGCCGGAACGCTTCAGCTGGTGGGCCGACCGGCGCCATGCGGATCGGACCGGTCCGTGGCAGGAACACAGCCCGATCCGCCCCGCCTTCGCCGCCGCCATGGGCGTCGAGGCGCGCGCGCGCCGGGCTGGCCACGACTTCCATGACCGTATGCGGCC
>JARRNI010000170.1:0-12589 GCA_037385125.1 Pseudolabrys sp. | reverse complement strand
GGGCCCCGAAAGCGGATTTGACCTCCACCAAGCATTTCAAAGAGCATGAGGTCTTTGCCGTCTACTGCATGATTGGCAATAGCTGTGTTGCCCTTCGTGAGCGTCATATCGCCTGTTTGGCCTTCCCCGAAATAGCGGAACGTGCCATAGGATGACAAAGCATCATCGTACCCGTGTCGTGTGCCCCGCCCCGTGAAGATGAAAATGACTGGGTACTTGGCCGGAGTTACAATCCCGCTTTGCAGCAGGACACCGTATCGCTCGTGAACGTCTTGGCGCCGGTTATAAATCTGACCGACAATAAACTCCGTTGGCATTTTCTCATGTCCCAAGGCTAGGCGGCCTTCCGCCTCAGCTTGCCGTCTTGCGCTGCCCGCGTAAAATGCGGCCGAAGGCGAGAGCGGACAACCGTGCGGCAATTCAATGCCAGCCTTTCGGCCAATGGCTCCGTTTGGTTCTGGTCGAAGATTGCCGCTGCCCTCACTGCCCGCCACCCATGGCTTGTAATCGCTTGTGACAGTTGCGGCTCTGTCGCGGACATAGACTTACGGGTGAAGCCGCGCGACCCCGAGGCATCAGTCCGCGTGACCTTGTCGGACGTACGGTGCCCACGCTGTAACGGTCATGGGCGTCCGCGTATTGTTGCTTTGGCTGCACGTCCGTCGATTTGAGCGGCACACATTGAGTTAGCGGGCATGGGGACTAGGAGCGCGAGGCGCATGAACGCTGGAAGGCGTTGCCTTATGGCAGCCGCGCTTGCTAAGTTTCCGCTATAGGTTTCAAGTTGGTCCTTCACTAGACGCGGGGTGTACGGGCGGCAATCCCCGGAATAGTTCATTTACTTCGTCTCGGGTTGCGGTGAGAAGTGCCGAAGCGAGGGACAGACAAACTATCGTATTGCCCTCCTCAACCCGGCTTGGCAGCCCGCGACCGCGCTCCTGCTCCCCCATCCGGTAATAAGACATAGGCAAGCCGTGGACATGGCTTGAAAACAAGATGTTCAAGAACCTGTACGTCGGCATGTCGAGGCCGGCTCGCTCCATCATCTCCTCTATTGGAAGGAGGTAGGCGGTTTGGCCGTTCAATAACCGCTCCTGATGGCGTAGCGTTTCAAAGTGCCCGTTTGTCCTTAAACGATTTCGGAGTTCTTCAGCTTGCGCTTGCAGCCCAGCTATTTGTGCAAGGTCAGCCGGCTCACGCGCTTCAAACAATCTTATCCGCGAATTGCAGTCGTGCAGATTGAGGAGGTTCCAGCGGCAATTCCATTCCTCATCGGTACACTCGTCCACGCAGAGATAATGGAACGCAGCGCGCAACTCCATCATTGTGCGAAGTATGACTGCTGCCGAGGCATAATCCCAATGCTCAATCATTTTGCGAGCCCAAGGACTGTGCGGCGCGAGCATTAACAAACTTACGCTACGAGAAAGCATCGCAGTAAACAGCACAGAAGCATAAAAGTTCTTTTGGGTTGCCGCCTGGAGACCGCCGTACTGGCGCGACACCGTAATGCACTCTCGGACAACGTTGTCGAGCACGAATAGCGCGCGATGATAGTCGGGGGACGGCTCCGCTCCGATGTTACCCGCGCGAAAAACCTCGCCGCGCGTCATTCTGTTACCAATGCCAATAGCGCGCATCATGTCGCGCGCCCTCCCCGCAATCCGTTCAAAAAACAAGCCGAACAACCGCCATTTCCTCCCTTACGGTGAGCACTGCGTATACCCCTCCGCGATGTCAGCCCTGCGCCGTCGAGCCGCTCGCCCCCGCCTTTACTATGTCATGCGCCTGACATAAAGTGTGGGAAAGAATGGTGAGTTCAGGGAGAGTTTGATGGACAAGCTCGTCGCCCGCCTCAACATTGATCACTATCGTGCATTGCTCGCCAACGAGGCCGATGAGACGAGACGGCAAAGCCTCCTACGGCTACTGGCAGAGGAAGAAGCGAAGTTATGGGAGCTGGAACGTTCACCCAAGTACCGAGCCAGCTAAGCGGTAGCGTTTGAGCGCCAATGCCGCCAATGCGTGGGGCGTATATCGAGCCGTGCTCTGGTTTCTGCTTTGACCCAGCCGCCGACAACGCGACGGCATGGAAACACAAGCGCGTGTGTTCCATCGTAGTTGATGACGGCCAGTAGCGAGGGGCGCTCGAAAGTCCTTTTTTCCTTCAACTTATTGATGGGAATAGCGTTTTCAATGTCTTGGTGCGGCCGAGAGGACTCGAACCTCCACGGTTTTACCCGCTGCCACCTCAAGGCAGTGCGTCTACCAATTCCGCCACGGCCGCATCTAGTCCACGCGCGATCCCGTCCGAACCGGTTCACTCCCCGTATAAGCCGGGGCTGGCTTTTCGGGATCATGCGCGCCGGGACGGACGAAAGGGTCTTGCAAGCTCGAACGTCCCTAGACGGCGGAGCATGTAACAAATAGGCTCAATGGGGACAAGAGCCGGCCCGTGGCGCCGGGCGGCGGGTTTTCCCATGCCGCAAGGCCCTGTCCAAAGCCCCCGGCCCGCGGACCGCCCGCTCAGTGCATGTCGGGCGGCCCCGGCAGTAGCTGGCCGACCTCGATGGCGATCTTATTGCCGTTAACCACCACCGGGCCGCTGGCGACCGGCAGGTTGTTGGCCAGGATATTGACGGCGTCGTCCTCGGAGGCGTCCAGCTCGATGATGGCGCCGCGGCCGAGCCGCAGCACCTGGTGGACCGGCATGGAGGTGGTATCCAGCACCACCGCGATATTCACGGAAACCTTGTCGAAAGTGCTCACGTTTGCTTCCTATTGGCCTGCCCAAGCGGCGGGCGGCTTTCAGATCACCATGGTATCGTGAACGCGTGGTTAACGGACGCAACGAACTGACGCCGGGCCTGACGCCGCCGGCGGGCGCCGCGCCGGTCGAATGGCGGGTGAACGATGAGCGCACCGGCTACCTTGACGCGGTCGCCGCCATGCAGGCGCGCGCCGCCGAGATCGCGGCCGGCCGCGCCGGCGAGCTGGTCTGGCTGGTCGAGCATCCGCCGCTCTACACCGCCGGCACCAGCGCCCGCGCCGCCGACGTGCTGGCGGCGCGCTTTCCGGTGTTCGAGAGCGGGCGCGGCGGGCAATTGACCTATCACGGGCCGGGCCAGCGCGTGGGCTATGTCATGCTCGACCTGAGGCGGCGCGGGCCCGACGTGCGCCGCTACGTCGCGACGCTGGAAGAATGGATCATCCGCACGCTTAGCCGTTTCAACGTATGCGGAGAGCGGCGCGAGGATCGTATCGGCGTCTGGGTGCGCCGCCCGGACAAGGGCGAGGGCCACGAGGACAAGATCGCCGCCATCGGCATCCGCGTTTCGCACTGGGTGACGCTGCACGGCATGGCGCTCAACGTGGAGCCCGACCTCACGCACTTTGCCGGCATCGTGCCATGCGGCGTGAGTGAGCAGCGCTACGGCGTCACCAGCCTCGGCGACCTCGGCCTGCCGGTCACCATGGCCGAAGTGGACATGGTCCTGCGGCAGGAGTTCGAGGCGCTGTTCGGGGATACCTCTACCCGTCATCTTGAGGTGCGAGTGCGGAGCACGAGCCTCGAAGGATGACCACCGCCACCCTTCGAGGCCGCGCTTTGCGTTGCCACCTCAAGGTGACGGAGCTATGCCGTCGGCAGCACCGAGAACAATTCACCGCGCCGGCGCAGCTTCATGTCCTCGCCGGCGCTGTCGCGCTCGTGCTGCACGTCGACGCGGGCCCCGAGCGGGCCCTGCCGGCACGCCTCGATCATGTCGGCCACCACCTGCTCGTCGCCCTTGAACAGCGCCTCCACCGAGCCGTCGCGCCGGTTGCGCACCCAGCCTTCGATGCCGCGGGTGAGCGCCTCGCGCTCGACGAAGGCGCGGAAGCCGACGCCCTGCACGCGCCCGTGCACGTTCACGTGACGGATGACGCTCACGCCACTTCTCCCACGTCGATCGCGCGCGCGCCGATGAAGCGCGAGACCGACCAGCGCTCCACCGAGCGGATGTAATCCTCCGGCAGGCGCCATTCGCGCGCGGCGGCCGCGATCATTTCGACATAACCAGGCTTGGGCTGGCCAGGTTTCCGCCGCCGCAAGAGATAGGTCATGGCCGGCGTGAGCCGCGCGCCCCGGCGCACCGGCAGATGTCGCACCTCATAGAGACCCTTGTGCAGCAGTTCGAAGGCGTGCAGCGCAGCCATGCAGCGGGGGGTCAGCGCCCACAGCACGCCGTGCACGGCGTCGCCCGAGCTCGGCTGAACCGAGCCCCAGCCATCGAGCCCGACGAAAAAGCGGTAGCCGGGCAGCGTGGCCGGCCCGAGCGCGCGCGCCTCAAGGCAGCGCGCCCGCATGGCGGCGCGGCTCATATTAACGCCATAAGCAAAATATACTGTCATATCAGACGGTTAACTCCAAAGTGCGGGGTTAAAGGGGCCTTTGAGGCGTAAAGGGAATTTTGAAGGAGCCCCGCACCCTATGTAACCTGTGCGCTCTCAGCTCGACGCCCACCACGCTCACGACCTCACGACCTCGCCACTCGGAGGATAGTCAGGGACCACGCGCGCGAGGCCCAAAGCATGCATCCGTCTCTCACCTCGCCCGGCACAAAAGGTCGGTCTGATCCTCCCCCACAAAAGTGGTCCAGGTTGAATGTTTGTCCGAGACCCATTTTGAACGGGAGATCGGACAAAATGCCTCGGAAACGCTTCACCTCAGAACAGATCATCAGCAAGCTAAGAGAGGCGGAAATCCGCCTCAAACCAACCGTCGAAAAGGTGGACAGTCTTGCTCGGAGCCTGCGAAAGCTGCAACTTCGTGGTAATGCTTTTCATGGCGTGGTCTCCCATCAGACGCTTCAACGCCGGATGATTCGAGGTTGGTCACCCCGGAGACTACGCCACCCTCAATTCCTACAACCCAGCGACGGCACCATCGAAGATTTCAGGTCAGTCAGCATAATGCGCAGATAGAGTTCACGGAACTCGCGATAAACCCGCCGCAACCAGTGATGAAGCTCAATGTTAATGTCCGCATCGAGGGCGGCGGTACGTGCGGAATCTGAAAATGAGAAAGGTGGCCTCTCGACGTATTTGCGCACATTCAAAGCAAGTAGCGGAAGCCGCACGACAACCGTACCGCTGCCCGTCGGCGCGTATTTATTCGAGTAATGCGCCGTCCCGAAAATATCATTGTGCACCGGAGCAAGCAGTGCGTCAGACAACCGGCTGCGCAAGTTGCGATAGGCCTCGACCGAAGTGGCGTCCGGCGTCATCAAGTACAGCACCACGAACGCAATGCCACGACTGCGCGCTTCCTCCGCAAACCCGAACTGATTGGCCAGCGCGAAAAAAGTTTAAAAAGACGCCCGACCAAGAGCGACGACCTTGTTGCCGCCATCGTCGGCTATCAGACGGTCGAATAGGGCCATCTGTCCTTTGAGGTCGTGGATCGCCGATGGGGTGACGTGATCGGGCAGAAACTGCGCCAGCGTGCCGTCTCCAACATTGAGATCGAAAGCCGCTACCGAGTGGCTTTCGTGCAAATGGAAGTCGGTGAGCAGTCGCGCCAGCAGGGTCTTGCCGACGCGCGGACGCGGTGATGCCACGATGGCGACGGCATTGTGGGATGACATCAATCACCAGACGCCGGCCCCGCGCGTCGCTTCGCTTGAGGCTGCACTATCCGGCAACCTGTCGGGCGTTCTTTTCTGACTTCGGTGAGACCAAGTCAGCTAGCTTGACGCGATCGAACTCGCTCCAAACTTGCTCGAGCCACTGGCGCACATAGCCGCGCAACACGAACGAATAATTGGCCACCTCGTCCTTGGCATTCCTGTTGGCAACGAACGAGACATCGGGAACCCCCGCCACCTCTACCTGCTCACAAGCCATCTCGTTGAGCTGCGGTATCGCAATTTCCTGGGCGTCCTTGATGTTCTTGAAATATGATCTGCAAGTCGCCGGATCCCACTCAAAAAACGAGGTCGCATTGATGTGGTTCTTGACCAGGAAATGGCTGGCGTCCCCGACGAAGCGGCCGGTCGCGGCGATCTCCTCCAGCGAAGCGATTGAGGGGCCGAGAATATGGAACACGGCGAAGCTAATCTGCCCCGTCTTTCCCAATTGGATGAAGCCGATATCGTTCAATGCCTGCAGCGTGGAGGATAACAGTCCGGCGCGCACGTCGATTACCGTCACCTTGGCCTCGGCGTTGCCCACCGTGTCGAAAATCTTCATCTGGTCGGAAACCGAGGTGACATCCACGAGTTCAGTCACGTCGGGATGGAAACGCTTCAGCGTACCGCGTGGCCATTCGGTATCGAAGGCCCGAGTCGGCGTTTGACGTGCGCCGAAATAGTCGAGCAACGTGCGGGCGACGGTGGTCTTGCCGACGCCACCCTTGTCGGCACCGATGAGAATGACAGCTGGTTTGGCCATGGCACACCCTGAAGCAATGAGATTCGGACGGGGCGAAGTGGATGTCGTAACAGGTCATGATGCCAATGCAAGGGGGCTACGAGCTATCCGCGAAAGTTGTTGAGGAAAAGACCAATCGACCCTTTTCCCGACTGAAAGCCTTCGATAACCGTTCGTATCGGAGGCTGTTTTTTCGCCGCTGAAGCACGTGCCGTCAATGCCGTTAGCATCTCACGTAACCACCGCTGACATTACGGACGACGAGTTCGCCGGAGCGTATGAGTGCGCCCGCGCCGAACCTGCTGCAGCCACACAGGAAGCCTACTGGCGCGATTTTAGGCTTTTCGGGCTCTGGTGCGTGCCAGGAGCAGGGATTTGACGTGCTCCCTGACTCCCCAGGCACCGTAGCGGGCTATCTCAATGCGGAGGCCTGCCGCGGAGCAAAGGCTTCCACCATCCAACGGCGCTGCGCCGCGATCCGCTACGTTCACCGCTCTGGCGGGCGCCCAGGCCCAACCGAAGACGAGCGGGTGGGAACGATCATGCGTGGGATCGGGCGCACCAATCGTGCGGCACCGCGGCGCGTGGCCCCGGCTACGGATAATCACATCATCGCCATGGTCCCTCGCCCGGATGGTGGCCTCCCGGCCCTCCGCGACCGCGCCCTGCTCCTTCTGGCTTTGCAGGGGCTTTTCGCCGCTCTGAGCTGGTCTCCCTCGACGTCGCCGACGTCGAGGAGAATTCCGATGGGCTGCGCGTGACCATCAGGCGCGCGCCCTCGGGCGCCGGGGCGTAGTCTTTCCATCGCTGTTGGTTGAGCCACGTCACCGCCTGGGCGACGTAGGGTATGCCGATCTTGCCGGCGCGTTGCAGCTCGGTGGCGTAGGCCTTGGCGCTCGCGATGATGTCGTCGTCGGAAACGCCGGATTTCAGCAGGGCGATGAATTTCTTGCCGCCGGGTCTCTGGGGTTGGAGCCCTCACGCTTGGGGTAAGCCTTCCAAAATCCCACAGACAATTTTCCACCCAACGCCGCCGCGACTGCGGCAGCAGTCGCCAGCGACGCGTCCCCTTCCTGTTCCCTTCGGTTCCCTTCCCTTCCCCTGAAGCGCGCTCAAGCGGCGTGCCGCACGTGTCCGCGACGCGTGGCCCACGCGTCAACCTGCTTTTTTTATTTGGCTCGGGGAAAGTGCTCGCCTCTTCCCTATTGGTGATAATCTGCTGGTCATACCAGGAAGGGATGTAGCCGTATTGCTTGCCGGCTTCCGCCAACTCTACGACTGGCTCGAAAACCGCGACTTGTTGGTGGTGAGGGGCGACCGGCGCAAGCCGCTGGTCGTGCTGCTGCTTGCATAATTGAGCTCCTCCGAATCGTGGGCCCTCAACAGCGCCCACTTTCAAGGCACTCACGTGCCGGTGGAGGAGCCGTCCACAGCATCAACACCGGACAATTCACGTCTCGTGACATCCCGAGGGATGGGTAATATCGTGCTGCCGGCAGACGCTGCCGTTTTGCCCAGATTTTGGAAATAATTGCTTCAATGGTAGCCTGGATAGAGTTTTCGATGTGAATGGTGATGACCGCGAGAGCAACTGCTCAACCTTCCGCTTCGCAAGCGGATGTTTTCAGACCGTCGCCGATCAAATCCGATCCCGGCGCCGACGGGGTTTTCGGATTCCTTCGCGCGATGGTGAGGAATCCGGCTAGCGCAATCCCGCCAGCCGCCTATTCGGAGCGCGTGGTTTTCGGTGAGAAGACCGGCAAGAAGGTCGGCTTCGTCTGCGATCCCGCGATCGTCGAAGAGATTCTGGTCAAGCGGCCGAACGATTTCCCCAAGTCGCTTGTGGATGAGCGCATTTTTCGACCCGCATTCGGTAACAGTCTGCTGATTGCGCAGGGCGAGGATTGGCGATGGAAGCGGAGGCTTGCGGCCCCGTATTTTGTTCCGGCTGCGCTCGCCAAACTCGTTCCCGGAATGGTCGCGCCTTTTGATGTGCTGACCAGAACCTTGTCGGAGCGGAACGAAGACAAACCCTTCGATGTCTCGCGGGCGATGACAAGGGCCACACTTGAGGTCATCACAGCGACGCTTTTCACCAGTGGTGACGAGCTCGACATGGCGGCGGTGTCGGACGCGATATCGGACTATTTGATGCCTATCTCGTGGACCATCGGTCTTGCCAGCATCGGCGCGCCGGAATGGTTGCCGCATCCCGGCAAGGCAAAAATACGGAGCGGCCGGGACCGCATGCGGGAGCTGGTCGGCGCGGTCGTTTCACGCCGCAGACAAAGCAAGAGGAAATATGATGACATATGCGCCGAGCTGATGAATGCCCGCGATCCGGAGACCGGCAAGCCGCTGAGCGACGCCGATTTGGTCGATATGCTGCTGACCCTCGTCGCCGCCGGCCATGAAACTTCGGCAAATGCGTTGACTTGGGCTCTGTATTGCTTGGCCGTGCAGTCACACCTTCAGGAGGAATTAAGGGCCGAGGTTAAAGACATTGCCGGCGATCGCCCAATCAAGGCATCCGATCTTCCGCACCTGCACAAGACGGAGGCGTTCCTGAAAGAGGCGATGCGTCTCTTCCCGCCCGTGCCGCTCATGGCGCGCCAGACGACGAAAACAGAAGATATCGGTTCGCATCGTTGCGCGCCGGGAATGACGCTGTTCATTCCAATCTATGCGATACACCGGCATGAATCGATTTGGGATTCTCCGGATACTTTCGATCTCTCGCGATTTGCACCCGACAAGGCCAAGCAGATTCTGCGAACGGCCTACATGCCATTCGGAGCCGGTCCGCGGATTTGCATCGGCAACACTTTCGCGATGATGGAAATGGTCGCGGCTCTGGCGACGACAGCCCGCGGCATTTCATTTGGAACGTCCTCGTCGACCAGATGTGAGCCGATCCACCGGATCACGCTGAGGCCGAAACACGGCATGTCGCTTGACACGAAGCCTCGTGTACTGTGAGCGACGATAGTCCATAGTGGGTTAAAACTCAGCTATGTTGCGGTGGGCAGGATACTGCCGCGCTTCTCACAAAGCCGACGTGAGGGCGAAGGTGGCTAATATAAATCGCCTACTCACAAATCCGTTTCTACGAGTGCGGCTCTGTCGATTTCGGCTTCGTTCCGATAGCGACCAAATTGCTGCTTCATCGCGAAGGGTTATTTCCGGCGGTCAGACCAGGTCGCCGGCAGGTTGGCTGTCCCTCCGAGAGCCGACCTTCGCCGCGGGACCTCCGTACAGCCGGGTTGGGCCATATCCGGAACTAGGTTAGCCACGACGGGTACCGCAGAATGCGGTCGGACTGCTTCGCCAGCAGGAACGGCAATACAAGAATGGTGAGCGCGACGGGCTAGCGCAGCTCGAAGCGACCCCTCTCTGCCGATCGTTTTATCAATTCGGCAGCTCCAGTTGAGAGTCCGCGCGAGCCAACTAATGATACGGGTGGCCGCCGACTTGAAGGATGGCTGCCACCCGTAGCCACTCGCGCTTGGGCGCGTCTATTGCCGCATCATCGCAAGACGAATGGCCTCCTCAGGATCCACCCTGTGGTCCTCGGCCTTCGCGCCTTCAGCGATCGCGAGCTGCACGCCACGGACGTACCCATTGAAGGCGTTGCCCTGCGCCCCATAGTCCGGCGAGACCGGTGCGCCGCCGTCTTTACCGACATCGAGGCCGTCATCTAAAGAGAACATGGTCATGTGCGTCCTCGGGACATCCACTTCACCGACCTTGTCGCCGTCGATATAAATCATGGCTTTCCCACCCTTGCCGCGGCCGCCCCCTGCATAGGCGAACTCCATGCGCACCTGGTGGCGGCCCGCAGGGATCGGGCGATCGCTCTGCGCGAAGAAGTGGTCGACGCCCGACAGGTTGTAGCAGTATTTGAGCGTGCCGTCCTTGGCGTACAGGCTCCAGCCGCCGATGTTGGCGCCCTGCGAGACGATCACGCCCTCGGCGCCACCTTCGGGCACGTCGAGCTCGGCGGTGACGGAGTGCGACTTGTTCTTGAGCGACAGCACGCAGTTCTCCCCCAGCATCCCCATGCCGCCGGTCAGAAGCTGAGTGTTGCCGCGCACGAGGACGGGCCGACCCGCGAGATCCGGGTCGAAACGCTCGGCACCCCGGTCATCAAGCGGCAGTACGTTGTAGCGCGCCGCCTCGATGAGGAAGAGCCGCTCGAGCTCGGCCAGCTTCTCCGGCATCTCCTTGGCGAGGTTCTTCGACTGGCTCCAATCCTTCGTCGTGTCGTAGAGCTCCCAGATATCCTCGTCGAGCGGGATCATCTTCTGTCCGACCAGGACCCACGGCGTGCGGTGCTTGGTCACCGCGGTCCAGCCCTTGTGGTAGATGCCGCGGTTGCCGACCATCTCGAAATACTGAGTCTCGTGGCGCTCGGGGGCCTTGGCGTCATTGAAAGTGTACAACATGCTGACGCCCTCGATCGGTTTCTGCTGGATACCGTCTACAGACACCGGCTCCGGCAGACCCGCCACCTCGAGAATCGTCGGCGCCACGTCGATGACGTGTGCGAACTGAGACCGGATCTCCCCCTTGGCGTTGATGCCCTTCGGCCAGTGAACGATCGTGCCATTGCGCGTGCCGCCCCAGTGCGACGCGACCTGCTTGGTCCACTGATACGGGCAGTTCATCGCGTGCGCCCATCCGACAGCGTAGTGATTGTACGATTCCGGACTGCCGAATTCATCCAACAGCTTCATGAGGCGCTCCGGGGTCTCGAGATCCTCAAACCCGTTGAAGGGTGCCATTTCATTGAACACGCCGTTAATCGTGCCCTCTGCGGAAGCGCCATTGTCGCCGATGATGTAGTAGATGAGGGTGTCGTCGAGAATCTGCAGTTTTCCGAGCGCTTCGATCACGCGACCGACCTGGTGGTCAGTGTGCTCGAGAAATGCCGCGTAGCACTCCATCTGCCGGCGCAGCACGGGCTTGAGTTCCTCCGGCATGTCGTCCCAGGCCGGGATCTCCTCGTGGCGCGCCGTGAGCTCGCAGTCCTTGGGGATCACGCCGAGCTTCTTCTGCCGGGCGATCGTCTCCTCGCGCAGCTTGTCCCAGCCCGCGTCGAACTTGCCCTTGTATTTGTCGATCCACTCCTTGGGCACGTGATGCGGCGCATGAGTCGCGCCTGGCGCGTAGTAGACGAAAAAGGGCTTGTCGGGAGCCAAAGATTTCTGCTGGCCGATCCAGGCGATCGCCTTGTCGGTCATGTCTTCGGTGAAGTGGTAGCCCTGCTCAGGGGTCTTTGGGGGCTCTACCGGATTGGTGCCCTCATGGATGGACGGGTACCACTGGTTGGCCTCGCCGCCGATGAAACCGTAGAAGTACTCGAATCCACCATTGCCCGTGGGCCACTGGTCGAACGGGCCTGCAGGACTCGTCTCCCACACGGGCACCTCATGGCACTTGCCGAACTGGGCGGTCGAGTAGCCGTTGAGCTTGAGCATCTTGGCTAGCGGCGCGACGGTGTTGGGCAGTACGGAACTGTACCCCGGCGCACCGGTGGCGATCTCGGTGACCCCGCCCATGCCGGCGGAATGATGATTGCGACCGGTCAGTAGCGCTTGCCGCGTCGGCGAGCACAGCGCCGTGGTGTGGAAGCGATTGTACTTCAGGCCGCCCGCTGCGAGTTTCTCCGCATTGGGTGTCTGGCAGGGGGCCACCGAAGGCACTGGAACAACCGAAGCCCGCGTCGTCGATTAGCACGATCAGCACGTTAGGCGCACCTTTTGGCGGACGCAGTTGTTCGATCGGCGGGAACGAGCTCTCCGGATCCTTCGCGTCGAAGGCGATGAACTGGCTTCTCGGTGAGGTCTTCAGCATCGGAAGATGCGAACGATGTTTCCTGTCTTCACTGCTCATGCCGTTACCTCCGCGATCGAATACCCTAAATTGGGCTTCGCAGGTGCACTCGTAAACATTTGAGCAAGAGCGGGTGCTGGCTGTGTTCCTGCGGCCGCTATTGCCACCACTGCCCGAGACTGAAGTAGCTCGCGCTTCGTCAGCATTTGCACCTTCCTCTGGTCTACCGGATAAAAGCTTCCCTGGATGATAAAAATAGTCCCCTGTCGTTCTTTACATTGATCCAGATCATTTTTTGGGGCCGCACATCATGCCGACTGCCGTAGGCTGCGCCGTGGGAATC
>JARRNI010000169.1:0-15998 GCA_037385125.1 Pseudolabrys sp. | reverse complement strand
CCTGCTGCGGAGTATGGATTCCGGGTCCGCCGCCATAGCGCGTCGAAGACGCGCGTGAACGTGCTTATGGCTGCGTCCCGGAATGACGAGCTGCGGTAGTTCGCGATGCGCAGCACCACCAACTCCGGCTTCGAATTCTCCCTCTCCCGCGTCGGCGCCATGGTGCGGCGCTACTGGTATCTGTTCAGCTCGTCCTGGCCGCGCCTTCTCGACCTCGTCTACTGGCCGACCGTACAGATGCTGATGTGGGGCTTCCTGCAGATGTACGTCGCGCAGACCGCCGGCTTCTTCGCGCGCGCCGGCAGCGTGTTCATCGGCGCGGTGCTGCTGTGGGATATCCTGTTCCGCGGCCAGCTCGGCTTCTCCCTTTCGTTCCTGGAAGAAATGTACGCGCACAACCTCGCCAACATCATGATGTCGCCGCTGCGCCCGATGGAGTTCGTGGCGGCGCTGATGGTGATGAGCGTGGTGCGGCTGTCGATCGGTCTGGTGCCGGTGACGTTTCTCGCGGTCGCCTTCTTCGGCTTCAATCTCTGGTCGCTCGGTTTCGCGCTCGCCGCCTTTTTCGTCAATCTGATCCTGACTTCGTGGTCGATCGGCCTTTGCGTCACCGGCTTGCTGCTCAGAAACGGCCTGGGCGCCGAGAGCCTGGCCTGGACTTTCATGTTTCTGTTTTTGCCGCTCACCTGCGTCTATTATCCGGTCGCGGTATTGCCGCACTGGCTGCAATATGTCGCCTGGGCGCTGCCGCCGACCTACGTGTTCGAAGGCATGCGCGCGCTGCTCATCCACCATGACTTCCGCGCCGACCTGATGATCGAGGCCTTCGGCTTCAACGTGGCGCTGTTTGCCGCCGCCACATTCGTCTTCCAGGCGCTTCTCAGCAGCGCGCGCGAGCACGGCACGCTTTTGCGGATCGGCGAATAGGCCAAAAAGCGTAATACTTTCGGATAGTTAACGGTTCTCCGCAGTTGTAAACCGCGCGCCAAGACCTTATCTGTCATGTTGACGCTATGACAGAAAAACGACAGTCTTCCGCGCTGCAACAGGGGCCGGGGACAGAATCAATGCCGATCGGTGAATTCGAAGGCGCAGCGACGCTGCCCGGCGGCGGTGGCGGCAGTCTGGTCGCGACGCCGATGTATTGGTTCTACGAAATGGGCCACGCGGCGCTCAATCCGTCGCGCGCCTTCGCCGACGCCACGCGCCTGTTCTTCAAGAACCCGGCCAACCCGCTCGCGCACACGGCCTATGGCAAATCGGTGGCCGCCAGCATGGAATTGTTCGAGCGCTCCACCCGCCGCTATCAGAAGCCGGATTGGCGCATCCATCACACCACCGTCGGCGGCGAACGCGTGCCGGTGCACATCGAGAGCGTCTGGCATCGCCCGTTCTGCCGGTTGCTGCATTTCGAGCGCGCCTTCGCGCATCCGCCGCGGCGGCCGCAGCCCAAGCTTCTGATCGTCGCGCCCATGTCGGGGCACTATGCGACGCTGCTGCGCGGCACGGTCGAGACCTTCCTGCCCAACCACGACGTCTATGTGACTGAATGGATCGACGCACGCATGGTGCCGATCGGTGAGGGCAGCTTCGATCTCGATGACTACATCGACTACGTCATCTCCATGCTGCACATGCTGGGCGGCGACTGCCACGTAATCGCGGTGTGCCAGCCCTCGGTGCCGGTGCTGGCGGCGGTCGCGCTCATGGAGGCCAACCAGGACCCTTACGTGCCGCATTCCATGGTGCTGATGGGCGGGCCGATCGACACCCGCATCAACCCCAACGGCGTCAACGAGCTCGCCGCCACCCGCGGCATCAACTGGTTCCGCCGCAACGTCATCACCCGGGTGCCGTTCCCGCATCCCGGCGTCATGCGCGACGTCTATCCGGGCTTTTTGCAGCTGCACGGCTTCATGAGCATGAACCTCGACCGTCACATCGAGGCGCACCGCAACCTGTTCATGCATCTGGTCAAGGGCGACGGTGATTCCGCGCAGAAGCACCGCGAGTTCTACGACGAATATCTCGCGGTCATGGATCTCGCCGCCGAGTTCTATCTGCAGACCGTCGACACGGTGTTCATCCGCCACGCGCTGCCCAAGGGCGAGATGACCCATCGCGGCCGCAAGATCGATCCGTCCGCCATCAGCCGCGTCGCGCTGATGACCGTGGAAGGCGAGAACGACGACATTTCCAGTGTCGGCCAGACCAAGCCGGCGCACGCGCTCTGCTCCAACCTTCCCGACGCGCACAAGGCCCATTACGTGCAGCCGGGCGTCGGCCATTACGGCGTGTTCAACGGCTCGCGCTTCCGCGCCGACATCGCCCCGCGCATCGCCGACTTCGCCCTGTCCCACGAGGGCTGGGCCGGCCGGTCGGAAGGCGGTTCCGCGGGCCGGAAAGCGGCTGCCGGCCAATAATGGCGGGCCTTTTCGCGTCGGCGCCCGCCGTGAGCGCGAGTCTCTCTGCTAAGTCATTGTAAGGTTAAGTGTTTTGGACGCGTTGAGGAGTGCCTCGGGCGCCATCCGGCATCGATTCCTCGGGCCGGCGCTGGAACCGGGAACCCGCCGCTGAAGGATACAATATCTCGTGGCTCCGCATTGGCTCCTCCCCCGCTTCTTGCGCTTCGACGATTTCGCCAACGAGGAGGCTACCCCGCCCGGCGGTTATGGCACTATTTCGCCCCGCCCCCAGCCGGGTTGGACGACATCTATGCCTCAGCGTGCCCTCCTCTATCGCCGGCCGAGCGAACCGTCGGCGATCAACATCATCTTCGATCGCGAGGTCTATCTTGTGCGCGTGCGCCGTCACCGGCAGGCGCGCCGCTACACCTTGCGCATCCATTCTGCCACCCGCGAAGTGCTGCTCACCATGCCGCCGCGCGGCAGCCTCAAGGAGGCGCGCGCCTTCGCGCAGAAACACGGCGGCTGGATCGCGGCGCGGCTCGACCGCCTGCCCGCCCCCGCGCCCTTTGTGCATGGGATGGTGGTGCCGGTGCGCGGGGTTGACCACAAGATCGTCCATCGGCCCAACAAGCGCGGCACGGTCTGGATCGAGGTCGACGGCGACGAGCGCCGGCTTTGCGTCGCCGGCGAGGCGCCGCATGTCGCCCGCCGCCTGCGCGACTTCCTCAAGCGCGAGGCCAAGGCCGACCTGGAAACGGCCAGCTGCACCGCCGCCGCCCGCCTCGGCGTGCGCGTCAAGCGCGTGTCGATCCGCGACCAGTCGAGCCGCTGGGGCTCGTGCTCGTCGACCGGCGTCTTGTCTTACTCCTGGCGGCTCATCCTGGCGCCGCCCTTCGTGCTCGACTATCTCGCCGCCCACGAAGTGGCGCATCTGGTCGAGATGAACCACTCGCGCCGGTTCTGGAAGCTGGTCGAGCGCCTGTGCCCGCACGTCACCCGCGCCAAAACCTGGCTCGACGTGCACGGCACCAACCTGCACCGCTATGGGCTGGAACAAGGCCGCCGCCCCCGGCGCTAGTTTTATTGCGGCCTATGTGTAACCAGCCGTCATACTTGCATTCAGCCGATCAATTCTTCCCGTCATTCCGGGGCGCGGCCGAAAGGCCGCGAGCCCGGAATCCATAATCCCAACGCTGCGGCGTATGGATTCCGGGTCCGCGCGCTTCGCGCGCGTCCCGGAATGACCGGCCATGACGAAGGAACGTCATTCATGCTCCGCCCCGGCACCTTCGCGCTCACCGCCCTGCTCGCGGGTTTAAGCGCGGTCGGTCCGCTCACCACCGACATGTACCTGCCGTCGCTGCCGGACATCGCGCGGCTGCTCCACGCCTCCACGGCGCAAGGCCAGCTTACCGTCTCGTCCTATCTGATCGGCTTTGCCGTCGGCCAGATCGTCTACGGCCCGATGTCCGACCGGCACGGACGCAAGCCGGTGCTGCTCGGCGCCATCGCGCTCTACGGCATCGCCAGCCTCGCCTGCGCGCTGTCGACGTCGATCGAAATGCTGATCGCGGCGCGCTTCGTGCAGGCGCTCGGCGGCTCCGGCGGCATCGTGCTGGCGCGCGCCATGGTGCGCGATCTTTATGCCGGTGCGCGGGCGGGGCGCGAATTGTCGGTGATCGGCGCGGTCATGGCGCTGGCGCCGGTCTTGGCGCCGATCGCCGGCGGCGCTCTGCAGACCGGCTTCGGCTGGCGCTCGGTGTTCTACGTGCTGGTCGGCGCCGCGCTGGTCGGCGCGACGGTGGTCGCACTGCTGCTGCCGGAGACGCTGGCGCAACGCGCGCCCGAGCCGGTGTCGCCGGCTTCGATCGCAAGCTCCTACGCCATCGTCGCACGTAACGGCGCCTATCTCGCCTATATGGGGCTCGCCACCTTGAGCTATGCCGGGCTGTTCGCCTGGATTTCCGCCGCGTCCTTCGTGTTGCAGGGCGTCTACGGCTTGGCGCCATTTACCTTCGGCTTCGTGTTCGCGGTCGGCTCGGTCGGCTACGGTGTGGGCTCGACTTTATCGGCGCGGCTGACGCGCTATTTCGGCATCGACGGCATTCTCGGTTTTGGCGGTCTGGCGGTTGCGATCGGCGGCGCCGCCATGCTTGCCGCCCTTGCGCTCGGCTTCGGCTCGGCGGCGGCGCTGGTTCTGTCGATGGCGGTCTATCTCGCCGGCCTCGGCATGGTGCTGCCGCAGTCGATCGCCGGCGCGCTGACGCCGTTTCCCGAGCGCGCGGGCGCTGCGTCGTCTCTGCTCGGCTTCATCCAGCAGAGCGTGGCGGCGGTGGCCGGCGCCGCGGTCGGCGCGCTGCTTGGCAACAGCGCCTGGCCGCTCGCCATTGCGGTGGTCCTTGCCGGCGGCGCGACGCTGGCGCTGTGGCTGGCCACGCAAGGCGTGCGCCGGCGCGCGGCCGAGTATTAGGTTCAAAAATGCAATGGTGAACGCGATGGCGCATACGATGCGCACGCGATGTTTACGCGCGGTTCCATTCGCGAAAGTTCCAGCCGGCATTTTTCTGCCGATAACTCGGCTGGCGAATAGCCCTATACCGCTTGGTTAGTCTAAAGTATGAGTGTCCCCGGCATCCGCACAAGCGCGCCGATGATGAAGAGCCACAACGCCTCCGGCCTGCAAGAAGCAAGAGGGAATAATCAAGAGGGAATAATAATGACAGACCTCGTGTCGCGGCCTCCGTCGCGGGTGCTTCCCATCATTCTTTGTCCGGTCTGCGTGAAGCCCATGCGGCTCAGCACCATCATACCCGAACACGATAATCGCGAGCGGATGACCTTCGCGTGCGATTGCGGATTCACCTACCAGCAGTCGGAAGCGGTCGCAGCAGAACGCAAACTGTAGGCGTCCGATTTCCTTTATTGTCGTTCATCGGCGCCCGAACAGATTGTCGATGAACCAGCCGTCGATGCCGGCGCTTTCGCCGCGCGCGGGCCGCGCGCCCGCGCCGACATCGGCCGGCGGCCGTAGCGTAGCGCCGACGGTAGAGACGGGCGGCGATGGCGCACGGTTGCCACCACCGAACAAATCCGACAGGAAGCCGCCGCCGCTAGCGCTGCCCGGCAGCGCCGCGACCGGCACGCCTTTATGGGCACGGCGCATGAAACGGGACCAGATCTGCACCGGCAGGCTGCCGCCCGTGATGTGGCGGGTGGGGGAGCCGTCGTCATTGCCGAGCCAGACGCCGGTGACCAGGTGCGCGGTGTAGCCGACGAACCAGGCGTCGCGGAAATCCTGGCTCGTGCCGGTCTTGCCGGCCGCCGGCCAGCCCGGCAGCGAGGCGTGCTTCGCGGTGCCGATCAACAGCGTCTGCTGCATCATGGCGTTCATCATGGCGACGTAGCGCGCATCGACGATGCGCGCGAGCGGCCGTCGGTCGCGCGCATAGAGCAGCTTCCTGCCGGCGGTGATGCGCGCGATCACATGCGGCGCGGCCCGATAGCCGCCGTTGGCAAAGGTGGCATAGGCGCCGGTCAGCTCGAGCACCGAGACTTCCGAGGTGCCGAGCGCGATCGAGGCATTGGGCGAGAGCTTGGAGGCGATGCCGAGCCGGTGCGCGGTGCGGATCACCGCCGGCGGGCCGAACTCCAGCGTCAGCCGCACCGACACCGTGTTGAGCGACAGCGCCAGCGCCTTGGTCAGCGTCACCGGCCCGAGATAATCGTGCTCGTAGTTCTGCGGCTTCCAGCCGTGCACGCTGATCGGCGCGTCCCTTCGCACGCTGTCGGGGGTGAGGCCGTGCTCGAGCGCGGTAAGGTAGACGAACGGCTTGAAGGCGGAGCCTGGCTGGCGCTTGGCGGCGACCGCGCGGTTGAACTGGCTCTTGGCGTAGTTGCGCCCGCCGATCATGGCGCGCACCGCGCCGTCCGGCGTCATCGCCACCAGCGCGCCCTGGCTGACCTTGTATTTCTTTCCGTCCTTGGCGAGCACATCGTCGACCGCCTTCTCGGCGCTGGCCTGCAGCGCGCCGTCGATCGTCGTGTGCACGACGATGTCCTCGTCGACATGGCCGACCACGTCATTGAGGGCATCCATGACGTAATCGGCGACATAGTTGATCGAGCCGCTGCCGGCCTGCGTCGCGATCTGCGGCGGATGGGCGAGCGCCACGCGCTCGCGCGAGCGGCTGACATAGCCGAGCTGCGCCATCACTTTCAGGACAATGCGGGCGCGGCGCTCGGCGGCCTGGAAGTTGCGGGTGGGCGCAAGACGCGACGGCGCGCGCACCAGCCCGGCCAGCATGGCGGCCTCCGCCAAAGTCAGGTGCCTGGCGGAGACGCCGAAATAGCGCTGGCTCGCCTGCTCGATGCCGTAGGCGCCGGCGCCGAAATAGACCCGGTTGAGATAAAGCGTGAGGATCTGCGCCTTGGAGAACTTGCGCTCCAGCCACAGCGCCAGCAGCACCTCCTGCAGCTTGCGATGGATGGTGCGTTCCTGCGTCAAGAACAGATTCTTTGCTAGTTGCTGGGTGATGGTGGAGCCGCCCTGCGCCACGCCGAGGTGCAGCACGTTGGCCACCAGCGCGCGCGCAATGCCGTAAGGGTCGACGCCGAAATGGTGATAAAAGCGCCGGTCCTCGATGGCGACGAAGGCCTGCGGCACGTAAGCCGGCAATTCCTTCAGCGAGCGGACCCGGCCGGTGCTGCCGCCGCGGCTGGCGAGCTCGCGCCCGTGCACGCCGACGATCTCGATGGAGGGCGGCCGCTTGGGGATGGTGAGCGACTGGATCGGCGGCATGTGGGCGCCGACCCAGGCCAGCGCGCCGACGCCGGCAAGGCCAAGCCAGATGCCGACCACCAGCCCCCAATAGAGCGTGCGGCCGACGAGCGAGCGAGCGCCCGCCTTGCCCCGTTTCTTTCGCTTGTTTGCCTTGTTGTTTCCGTTGCGCCGGCGCCGGGGCGGCTGGCCGCCGCCGCCCGGCCGCTCGCCGGCCGACACGCGCACCGAAGGAGCGCTCTCCAGCACCGGCTCCCGCCGCGTTGGTCCCCGTCCTGACGCCATACGCTACCCGCACCGCCGGCGCGCAAAGGCGCTGCCGGTCCCTGGCGGGCAGGCTAAGCGGCTGCGTTTAAGGGCTCGTTAAGAGGGAATTAGCGAGCAATTTTGCTGGGTTAAGAGCCCTAACAGTGTGGACGATTGGGAATTTGTATAGACCCGGAAATGTCGAGGTAGGGTCCGCTCGGCTACATGCGCCGCATCACGTCGCACGGCTCAATGCGCCGAACGATGCAATTCAAATCAGCCCGCGAGCAGCGGGCCAACCTGGAGCAATGCATGTACGATCGTAGAACTCTCAAGCGCGCAGCTATTGTCGCGTTCGTCGGCTTGGGCCTCGGTGCGGCGCCCGGCCTCGCCAGCGCCAAGACGGGCGGCGTCCACAAGGCCAAGATCAGCCTGAGCCATGCGCGCGCCATTGCGCTCAAAGCCTACCCCGGCAAGATCATGAAAGAAGAGCTGGAGCATGAGCGGGGCGGCAGCGGCTTGCGCTACTCCTTCGACATGCGCCGCGGCAAGCACTGGCGCGAGGTCGGCGTCGATGCCATGACCGGCAAGGTGGGCGGGCCGGCGACATAAAAACGCCGGCCCGCCGCGGTTTCTGGGCGGAAAATTCGCCAGGATCGTGCGCATGAAAGTGCTGGTCATCGAAGACGATGCCGAAACGGCCGCCTATATCGTCAACGGGCTGATCGAGCAGGGCCACGTCGTGGACTATGCGGGCAGCGGCCGCGAGGGCCTTTTGCTGGCGGGCAGCGGCGGCTACGACGTCGCCATCGTCGACCGCATGCTCCCCGGCTTGGACGGCCTGTCGCTCGTCAAGATGCTGCGCGACAAGGGCGTCGGAACAGCGGTGCTGTTCCTGACCAATCTCGGCGGCATCGACGACCGCGTCGAGGGGCTCGAAGCGGGCGGCGACGATTACCTGGTCAAGCCGTTCGCGCTTCCCGAGCTGCTGGCGCGCGTCAACGCGCTCGGGCGGCGTCCGGCAATAGGCGCAGCCGAGACCGTGCTGCGCGTGGCCGATCTCGAGCTCGACCTGATCAAGCGCAGCGTGGTGCGCGGCGGCCGCGCCATCGACTTGCAGCCGCGCGAATTCAAGCTGCTCGAATGCCTGATGCGCAATGCCGGCCGGGTGGTGACGCGCACCATGCTGCTTGAGAAAGTCTGGGACTTTCATTTCGATCCCAAGACCAACATCGTCGAGACCCATATGAGCCGGCTGCGCGGCAAGGTCGACCGCGGCTTCGCCGGAGAACTCATTCATACGGTCCGCGGCGCAGGGTATTCGCTCCGTGCGCCTGCCTAGAATCATCCGCACCGCCACGTTCCGGCTGGCCGCACTCTATGTGCTGCTTTTCGCCAGCTCGGTCGCCGTTCTCGGCGTGATCGTTTACCTGACGACGGCGGCGGCGCTGGACCGGCGGCTGGACGCGCGCATTGCCGGCGAGATGGCTACCTTGAAGTCCGCGTTCGAGAAGGGCGGGCTTGTGCGGCTCGAGCAAGAAGTGCGCATCCATCAGCGCACGCGGCCGGCGGGGCCGCTGGATTATCTCGTGTTCGAGCCCGGCGGCGCACGGCTGGCCGGCGACCTGCCGATTATGCCCGGCCAGCTGGGCTGGTCGAATGTCGATCACAAGGAAAGCGATGGCGATATCAGCCATCGCCGCGTGCTGACAGCCGCGTTTGGCAGCGGCGTACGCCTTGCCGTTGCCGCCGATCGCGAGCAGATCGACGAGCTCGAAGAGGCCATCTTCAATGGATTCGCGTCGGCCTTCGCTGCGGTGATCGCGCTCGGCAGCATCGGCGGCATCGCGCTAAGCCTGGTCCTTCTCAACCGGGTCGATTCCATCAGGCGCACAGCGGAGGCGATCATCGCCGGCGATCTCTCACAGCGCGTGCCGGTACGCGGCACCAATGACGATTTCGACCGGCTGTCGCGCACCTTGAACCGGATGCTCGACCGCATCACCGAGCTGATGGAAAGCCTGCGTCAGGTCTCGACCGATATCGCGCACGATCTGAAGACGCCGCTGGCGCGGCTGCGCCAGCGGCTGGAAACAGCGCAGAAGCAGTCACAATCGGACGACGGACACAATGCCGCCATCGAGTCAGCCATCGGCCAGGTCGACGAAATTCTCGGCATTTTTGGCGCACTGCTGCGCATCGCACAGATCGAAGCAGGCACGCGGCGGTCGGGCTTCCGCGAGCTCGATCTCAGCGCCGTGTTCGCGAACGTGATCGATGCCTTCGCACCGGCCGCGGAGGACGCGGGCAAACGGCTCGACGCCAAGATCAAGCCGGCGATCCGGTTTGTGGGTGACCGCGAACTGCTGACGCAAATGCTGGCCAACTTGATCGAGAATGCCATCCGGCACACACCGGACGGCACGCGTATCGAGGTCTCGCTCGGCAGCGACCGCGACCATATCATCGGCATCGTTTCCGACAATGGACCCGGCACGCCCGCCGAGGAACGCGAGCGCATTTTCCAGCGTTTCTACCGGCTGGAGCACAGCCGCTCCACGCCCGGCAGCGGGCTGGGCCTCAGTTTGGTCAAAGCGGTGGCCGATCTACACGGCATCGCGCTTGACGTTCGCGACGCCGAACCCGGGCTGCAAATCGTCATGCGGTTTCCGACGGGCGACATCGAGGGGGAGACAGCCGGAGAGCGATCGTCGCATTCGGCAAAAGTACCTGAAAGGCAGGACGTCGTTACATGAGCGAACAAGCCCTCACCAAAGTCCCCGAAGTCACCCTCATCTTCTGGATCATCAAGGTCGCCGCCACCACGCTGGGCGAGACCGGCGGCGACACCGTCTCCATGACCCTGAACTGGGGCTATCTGCTCGGCACCGCGCTGTTCCTTTCCGTGCTGGTCGTGCTGGTGGTGTGGCAGACGCTGGCCAAGAAATTCCATCCGTTCCTGTACTGGGCGACCATCATCGCCTCCACCACCGCCGGCACCACCATGGCCGACTTCGCCGACCGCTCGCTCGGCATCGGCTATACCGGCGGCTCCACCGTGCTGTTCCTCTGCCTGATGGCGACGCTCGCTCTGTGGTACTGGGCGCAGGGCTCGATCTCCGTCGAGACCGTCAACACGCCCAAGGTGGAAGCGTTCTACTGGGCGGCCATCACCTTCTCGCAGACGCTCGGCACCGCGCTCGGCGACTGGGCGGCCGACACCGGCGGGCTCGGCTATGGCGACGGCGCGCTGGTGTTCGGCGCCGGCCTGCTGCTGCTGGCGGCGCTCTATTTCTGGACCGATATTTCGCGCGTGTTCCTGTTCTGGGCGGCCTTCATCCTGACGCGGCCGCTCGGCGCCACCGTCGGCGATTTCCTCGACAAGCCGATCGCGCATGGCGGGCTCGACCTGAGCCGGCCGCTGGCGTCCGCGGTGATCGCGCTGTTCATCGTCGGCTGCATCCTGCTGCTGCCGCAGCGGGCCGGCACGCATCCGGGGCAGCCGGCGGTGGAGGCCGTGCGGGAACGTGACGGATAGAGTGGAGATTGCGGGTTGGCGCACCGGAACGCGCGCTATCCCGCCTTCCTGTTTTCCTTCTCCGCCGCCTTGAACAGCGCGATCAGCGCACGCTTGATGGCGGCCTGGCGCGTCGGCGAGGTGATCTGCGCGCCCATCAGGTCGGTCACGTAAAACACGTCCACCACGCGCTCGCCGAAGGTGGCGACGTGGGCCGAGGCGATGTTGAGGTTGAGCTTGGACAGCGTCGCGGTCAGGTCGTAGAGCAGGCCGGGGCGGTCGAGGCCGCTGATCTCCACCATGGTGTAGCGGTGGGACCACTGGTTGTTGATGTTGACCTCCGGCTCGAGCGCGAAGGCGCGAATGCGCCCCTTGGGCTTGCGCCTGGCCACCACGTCCGGCAGGCGCAATTCGCCGCGCAGCGCCTTCTCGATCGAATCCGCGATGCGGTCGGCGCGCCGCTCCTCGTCCTCCTCGCGGTCGAACTCGCGCGAGACCGAGATGGTGTCGAGCGCGCGCCCGTCGGTGGTGGTGTAGATCTGCGCGTCCACGATGTTGGCGCCGGCCATGGCGCAGGCGCCGGCGATGATCGACAAGAGCCAGGGATGGTCGGGCGCCAGCACCGTGAGCTCGGTGACGGCGCGCTCGGCGTCGAAGCCGACGGTGGTGGCGAGCGTCTTGCCCTTGTTATCGGTATCGCGCAGGAAATTGGCGTGCTCGATCTTGTGGGCTAAGTCGACCTTCAGCCAATAGGCCGGATAGTGCTTGGCGACATAGGCCTCCAGTTCGCCCGACGGCCAGTCGGTCATGGCTTCGCGGAACTCGCTCTGCGCCATCGCCACGCGCTGGGCGCGGTTGCCCTCGGAGAAGCCGCCGGTGAGCACCGGCTCGGTTTCGAAATAGAGCGTCCGGATAAGCTGCGCCTTCCAGCCGTTCCATACGCCGGGGCCGACCGCCTTGATGTCGGCGGTGGTGAGGACGGTGAGCAACTTGAGCCGCTCGGCGGACTGGACCACATTGGCGAAGTTCTCGATCGTCTTGCGGTCGGACAGGTCGCGCGACTGCGCCACGCTCGACATGACGAGATGGTTGGCCACCAGCCACGAGCACAGCTCCGTCTCGCTCGCCGTGAAGCCGAGCCGCTTGCACAGGCGCTTGGCGACGCGCGCGCCCGCGATGGAATGGTCCTCGGGGCGGCCCTTGGCGATGTCGTGCAGGAACAAGGTGACGTAGAGCACGCGGCGGTGCGAGGCCTGGATCTTGTGGATCAACTCGTCGGCCAGCCCGGTATCGCCGCTGCCGCCGCGCTCGATCTCCGCCAGCACGCCGATGCAGCGCAACAGGTGCTCGTCCACGGTGTAGTGGTGATACATGTTGAACTGCATCATGGAGACGATCTTGCCGAAGGCGCGCACGAATTTGCCGAGCACGCCGGACTCGTTCATGCGGCGCAGCACGGTCTCCGGATCGTTCTTGGAGGTGAGTATCTCCAGAAACAGACGGTTGGCTTCCCGGCTCTCGCGCAGCTTGGCATCGATGAGCTTGAGCGAGCGCGTCAGGACGCGCATGGCGTCGGGATGGAAGGCCAGATTGTGCTTCTGCGCGAGATGGAAGATGCGGATCAGGTTGACCGGGTCGCGGCGGAACACGTCGCCGCTGGCGACGTTGATGCGGTTGCCGTCGACAACGAAGTCCGTATTGCCGGAGAGGCGCACGCGCTTGGCCGGCCGCCTGAGCTTCGCCATCACGCGGCTCAGGACCGGCACGCTCTTGGCGTGGCTGTCCTCCAGCTCGGCGGAGAGGATGGCGGTGAGGTCGCCGACGTCCTTGGCGATCAGGAAGTAGTGCTTCATGAAGCGCTCGACGTCCTTGAGCCCGGGGTGCGCGGTGTAGCCGAGCCGCACCGCGATCTCGCGCTGGATGTCGAACGACAGCCGCTCCTCGGCGCGGCCGGTGACGAAATGCATGTGGCAGCGCACCGACCACAGGAAGTCTTCGCAGCGGCGGAACAGGCGGTATTCCTGTTTGTCGAACACGCCGCGCTTGACCAGCTCCTCCGGGTCGCGCACGCGGTAGACGTATTTCGCGATCCAGAACAGCGTATGCAGGTCGCGCAGGCCGCCCTTGCCGTCCTTGACGTTGGGCTCGACCAGGTAGCGCGACTGGCCGGCGCGGCGGATGCGCTCCTCGCGCTCGGCGAGCTTGGCAGCGACGAATTCTGCCGCCGTGTTGCGCTCCACCTCGTCGTCGAAGCGGGCGATCAAGTCGTCGTAGAGCGCGCGGTCGCCGAGCAGGAAGCGCGCCTCGAGAATGGCGGTGCGGATGGTCATGTCCGCCTTGGACTGGCGGATGCATTCGTCGATCGAGCGGGTGGCGTGGCCGACCTTCAGACCGGTGTCCCACAGGCAATAGAGGATGCTCTCGGCCACCTGCTCGCCCCAGGCGGTCTTCTTGTAGGGCAGCACGAACAGCAGATCGATGTCGGAGCCGGGCGCCTGCAGGCCGCGGCCGTAGCCGCCGGTGGCGACCACTGCCATGCGCTCGGCCTCGGACGGGTTGTCCGAGGGGTAGAGATGCTTGCGCGCGAAGTCGAACAGGATGCGGATGATGCCGTCTTCCATGCGGCACAGCCGCTCGGCGCAGCGGCGGCCGTGCTTGTCCTTCAGCAGCAGCTTCTCGGCCTTGGCGCGGCCTTCGATCAGCGCCGCCTTGAGCCGCTGCGCCACCAGGCTGCGCAGCTCGCTCTCGCCGCCGGAATGGGTCTTGGCGAGCTTTTCCAGCTCCGCCGTAATGGCGCGCACGTCGATCAGGTCGTGCGCGCCCCGGTGGGCGTGCTCGGACGGCGTGCGGGGCGTGGTCTCGACGGCGAGCGAACTCATGGGCCTATCCGGATAGCGGAGGCGGCGACGGAAGTCACCGCCCCGCGGCAAACATATTCACGGCGAGGCGCGCTTCGAGCCGTCCCGGGCGGATATTTCCGGGCGATCGCCCAAGATTTCGGCAGCAGGTGACGGGCGGCGCGGACTGTGGTTCCCTGCCGCCGGGAAGAAAATAAAGCGGGAGAGAAGCGACATGCGCATGTTCCAGGTCTGCACCTGCGGCCAGCCCCTGCAGGGCATGGAGGGCCCGACGCCGGAGCCGAAGGGCACCGAGGTGCTGCTCAAGATGCTGGCGGCCGGGGTCTGCCACAGCGACCTGCACATCGCCGACGGCTATTTCGACCTGGGCGGCGGCAAGCAGCTGAAGCTGGAGGACCGCGGCATGAAACTGCCGCTGACGCTCGGCCACGAAAACGTGGGCGAGGTGGTGGCGGTCGGGCCCGAGGCCAAGGGCGTGAAGGTCGGCCAGCGCATGCTGGCCGATCCCTGGATCGGCTGCGGCAAATGCCCGGCCTGCCAGCGCAACGAGGACAATCTGTGCACCGCCATGCGGAGCCTCGGCGTGTTCACCCATGGCGGCTATGCCACGCACATGCTGGTGCCGCATCCGCGCTATCTGTTCGACATCGGCGACATGCCGCCGGAACGCGCCGCGCCGCTCGCCTGTTCGGGCGCCACCACCTTCGGCGCGTTGAAGAAGGTGACGACGCTGAAGCGGGAGCCGACCGTGATCATCGGCGCCGGCGGACTCGGCCTGATGTGCCTGGCGCTGCACGGCAAGATGGGCGGGCATTCGGCCATCGTGGTCGACATCGATCCCGCCAAGCGCGAGGTCGCCAAAAAGGCGGGCGCAGCGGCGGTGGTCGATGCCAAAGCGCCGGACGCCGTTGACCAGATCAAGGGCCTGACCAATGGCGGCGCCTTCGCGGTGATCGACCTGGTCGGCTCGTCGCAGTCGGCACGGCTCGGCTATGACAGCCTGGCCAAGGGCGGCAAGTACATCATCGTCGGCCTTTACGGCGGCGACCTGACGGTGTCGCTGCCGCCGATCCCCATGCGCGCGCTCACCATCCAGGGCTCCTATGTAGGCAGCGTGCCGGAGATGCAGGAGCTGATGAAGCTGGTGAAGCGCGCCGGGCTGCCCGACGTGCCGGTGACCACGCGGCCGCTCGACGACGTCAACGCGGTGATGGGCGAATTGCGCGCCGGCGAGGTGGTCGGCCGCGTGGTGCTGACGCCGGCGTAAGTAATTCTTGGCCTCGTGGTTCGAGACGCGGCGCCGCGCGCCGCTCCTCACCATGAGAAACAAGGCAACGCGAGCCTCGTCCTGAGGAGCGAGCGAAGCGAGCATCTCGAAGGACGAGGCCCTGCAAAGGGAGATTCACAATGGACGCCAACGAACTGCGCGAGCTTCAGGCACCGCTCAAGCAGCGCTACAGGGAAGACCCGGAAGCGGCGGTGATCACACTCAGGGCCAACGGCACGCTCGACGACGCCAACATCGCCTGCAAGCTTGAGACCGGCCGCATGCTGGCGCAAGCCGGCCTGCATCCGGCGAGCGGAGGCACCGGCATGGAACTGTGCTCCGGCGATATGCTGCTGGAGGCGCTGGTCGCCTGCGCCGGCGTGACGCTGAAGGCGGTGGCGACCGCGCTCGAGATTCCATTGCGCTCGGGCGCGGTCTCGGCCGAAGGCGAACTGGATGTCCGCGGCACGCTGGGCGTGGCCAAGGATGCGCCGGTCGGGTTCCGCGAAATCAGGTTGCGCTTCGAGCTCGACACCGACGCGCCGCAGGACAAGATCGACCAGTTGCTCAAGCTGACCGAGCGCTACTGCGTGGTGTACCAGACCATCAAAGCCGGCCCGCCGGTTGAGGTGAAGATGACGCGCACCTGACGTCATCGCCCGCCAACGGGTCCGCGCGAAGCGCGGCCCGATGATAAACTCCGGCGGACAATCCAGTAATCGCTAGCGCTCGTGGCAGTGTGAATGCCCGCGATTACTGGATGCCCCGCTTGCGTGGGGCATGACGGCGTGGTGTTGTCCGCAACGCCAATGTCCCCCGACCTGCACTTCGCCCTCACATTATTGGTGAAAATGGCCGTCACCGCCGGCTTCGTGGTGACGGCGACCGTGGCCGCCGAGCGCGCCGGACCGCTGATCGGCGGGCT
>JARRNI010000168.1:0-10713 GCA_037385125.1 Pseudolabrys sp. | reverse complement strand
ATTTCAAACATTTGTTTTAATTTGAATGATGGCGCTCACCTTTTATAATGGGTTGTATCTTTTCGGCCACAGTATTAGCCTTGCGGTTCATACATTTGTCCGAATTAAGAGCCAAATGACCCGTCCGGCCGACCACACGCGCCGGTCGATAATGAAAGCGGCCGCCCGACTGTTCGCGGAAAAGGGCTACCAAGGCGCCAGCGTTCGAGACATCGTGACCAGGGCGCGCGTGAACCAGGCAGCCATCAATTATCACTTCAAAGGCAAGGATGGACTCTACCTCGAGCTCCTAAAGGCCGCATTTGAGAAGCTGACCGAACAGGCAGGACTTAATCCGGAGAAGCTTAAATTACTTTCCGCGTGGAGGCCGTACAAAGTTTCGTGCATCAGCAGCTAAGGCCGCTGCTCTTCCGTGACGAGTTGAGCCAGTACATTCACACCTTTGCCTGGGAGAGCGCACACTCAGCAAAGTTTTTCTCAAGTTCATGGCGACGAATACGGTGACCTATATGGTGGGCGCCGTCGATATAGTGCAGCGATTCCTGCCGCCTGGCACCGAGAGGCGAATTGCTCTATGTGGGGCCATCTGGTCGATGGGGCAATGCAGCAGTTTTGTGCGAAACCGAGAGCTGTTCGCGCGAGAGCCGTTCAAGATTACCACCGATGGTCCTTTTGTCGACGAATGGCGGACTTTATTTTCCGCCTGGCGCTCGGAGGCCTGCGACAGCAATGGCTTTAGCGCTTGCAAAATGATCGCGCCGCCGTCTCGCTGGACGTGGCGCATCGAAGCTGCCTTTGCCACTCAGCCCATTACGCTGATTACGAATGCGCCGGACCGGCGCTTTCGGGTAATTGACGGAGGAAAGAAGTAAAATCGCCCCCGACGACCATTGCGATAGGAGACCGCGTTTCCAGATCAGCTCGGCGGTGATCCGATCGGGACACCATCTCCGTCCGACGCCGTTACGCCATGTTTTGCAATATGGCGCATCACTTTAGCCAGGAATTCCGCTCGTCTAACGTTCTTTCTGCGGCGCGCTTCGCGCATGGCTTCCTCAGCTTTTGCGTAGGCATTAAGGCCGAATTCTCTTATGAATTTCTCGGCCTCATTTTTGGTTACGAGGCGGCGCATGTTGTCTCTCGCTTACCTAACTGAACAAGGCACCGCCGACGAGCAGCCTAAGTTACCCTATTGGTCCTAGCCGATCTTGTGGTCGGACCCGGGCGTTGGTCATGGTGCCGCCCGGCCTGGCCTCCTAGGGCCCGTGCCGGTCGGGCACGACGCCGCGTTGTGCTAACGGGCCGGCGCTCCTTCACGATGCCGCGCCGGCCGATGGCGTTCGCAAGCGGCGCCTGACATACACCAGAGTCACGCCTCCTTCCCACGGAGCCGAAACAGCGCGAACCGAACCAACGCGACGATCGGCGTTGCAAGTGCTATGCCGACAGCACCAAACAGACTTCCGAAAACCATCAGGCTTCCGAGCGTGAGGGCGGGCGGCATGTGAACCGCGCGTCTCTGAATCAGCGGCATTGCGGCGTAGCCCATAACGGATTGGATCAGCGTGAATAACGTTGTCACCCAGATCACGGTTGTCACGCCGAGCGGCACCGCCGCGAGCGCAATCGGCGCTGCGCCCAACAACGCTCCAAGGTAAGGTATGAAGTTTAACAAGCCGACAATAGTTGCCAGTAACAATGCCTTTGGCACATTGAAAATCAGAAGCACCAACCAAGTCGAGATAGTGATTGCCACCATTGCAATCAGCTGACCGATAATCCACCGCTCAAGCATGTCAGCCGATTCCTCGACTGTGGCACCGACCTGTCGGCGCCGCGAAGACGGCACAATCAACAAGATATGGTCGCGATAAACGGCCGGATTTGCCGCCACGAATATGCCGATCAACGTCACGATTGTCAGATCGCTGATAAATTCCAGTGTTTGAAAAAATGCTCCAGCTGCTCCACCAAATAGTTGGCTTGGGTTTGGGAGGAGCGCCCGCGTCATCTCATGGAGACGTTCTGTGTCCGCGTTGGAGCCCACGATCAACCTAGCAATGTGCTTTTCAAGGTCATTTATCTGCCTCCCGAGCATTCGGGCAAGATCGCCAACCTCCTGTACAATGTTGTATCCACTCCAAATAGCAATGCCTCCGAAAATAATGGCCGTCAACAAGCACACAATCACAAGGTTGAGACCCCGATCGATCGGAAGTAAAATTGAAAGGTACCGCACACCAGCATTCAGCAATGCCGCTACCAATAGGCCCGCGAAAATCACTAGAATCGCGCCGGCGGCTTCCCAAGCAAGGAACATTCCAGACGCAGCCAACAACGTAATCAGGACGCCGCGTAACGTTCGGTCGTGAGATGAACGAGCGAAGTTCGGTTTACCAGCTTGCGAAGACGTGAGCATGGACGCTCCTAGATCCGGCCCCGCGGTCAGATCGGCTAGATCGCGATAACTGGTAAGATGCCGATACCGACCGTGAGCGCAAGTTGGGCAAGCAGCCAACCATACGTCCGATCAGTTTGAGCGACCAGACGACCCGCAGTTGGAGCGGAGGTGGAAATACCGATGATTGGAGGCCGGCAAAGCTGCGGGTGTGCTTCGAAATAAATTGCACACCTTTCGCGAGGCTTGAGGTAACCAGCACAACAACGCAAACCTTCTCACAGGACATTGCCTGACGCCAGCAGAACCACCTCTCCCTGTGGGTCTGTGGTACGAGCCTGGATAAGGGCCGCCGGAATAGAAGCGGATTGGGCAGCTAGCCCGCCGCGGAGGACAGTTCCGCACTCGCATCGTCACGCAGGACGTGCCCCCTTCATTGAACGTCTACTACAAGCACAGCCGCTCAGCCGATGGGACCGTTCGGCGTCACCAGCACCTTGCCGGTGCGGCGGTAGCTGTTGGCGAGTGCCAGCGCCTGCTTGATGTCCTCGATGGGGAAGGTTGCCTGCACCGGCACGCGCAGAGAGCCGTCGGCAATATGCGCCGCGAGCTTGCCGTAGAGCGCGGCCACGTCGGAACGCGCCATGTCGCGCAGCCAGGGCATCAGCCAGAAGCCGGTGAGCATCAGCCGCTTGAACACGCATTGGTGTCCGGAGAGCTGCGGATTCTCGCCCGACAGCAGGCCGTAATTGAGCACGGTCGCCTGATCGGCGAGCGCGTCGCCGAAGCGCACGATCTGCGTGCCGCCGACCGCGTCGATCGCCAGCCGAATGGGCGCGCCGCCGGTCGCTTCCGTGATGCGCTTGGCGAGGTCGGGACCATCCACCACGACGACGTCGGCGCCGAGGCTTTTCAGCTCGTCGGCCAGCCCTTCGCGGCGCACGATATTGACGGTCTTGAAGCCTTCCGCTTTGGCGAGCTGAATCAGACAGTGGCCGACGCCGGAATTGGCCGCGTCCTGCAACAGCCAGTCGCCCCGCGCGAGCTTCACATATTCGGTCATCATCAGATAAGCCGTCGGCGGATTAACCTTGAGCATGGCGATCTGCAGCGGGTCGATATCGGGCGGCGCCTTGATGACGGCGGATGCTTTGGCGTTCTTGCGCTGCACCCAATTGTCGCGGTCGAGCGGGATCACCAGGTCGCCCGGCTCGAGATCGGCGACGCCTTGCCCGAGCGCCCTCACGCGCGCCAGGCACTCGGCGCCGACCCGCGCGGGCAAAGGTGGGCGCACTGCGTACCGGCCCTCGATCATCAGCGTGTCGACCGGGTTGATGGGAAAGGCGATCACCTCGAGCGTCACCTCGCCGGCGCCCGGCGCAGGCGGATCGGCGGCCTCGAGACATTCGGCGACTTCCTGCGGCGGCCCGAAGCGCGAGAATTCAACGACCTTCATGGGACGATCCTGGCGGAGCTGACGCGCGGCCGTGTCCGGTGGGTTGCCCGCAATATCGCACGGCCGTGCGGCGAAAGCGGCCGCGAAACTAACGCTTTCGTCCATGCGCGATCAACCGTGCCTTGGCCGGACCGATCCGCTGTTTTCGAATGAGCGGCGAGGTCGGTAAAATGAAACCGCCCGCCGCAGGGCCGGGCGGCTGCCGTCGTTGGCTGTCGCGCCAAACTCAGCGTCGGTGATGACGCCGGCGGTGGATTACCTGCTGAAGGCTGAGCCCGGTCACCGTGGCGGCCGCGTTCAGGCCGGTCATGCCTTCCACGCTCACCGCCTGCAAGGCAAAGGCACTGGGCGCGCCGCCGAACAGCGCATTGGCACGCGCGCCGAGCACGACCGCGGCGCCGGCGGAGGCGCCACCGTAGCCGCCGGCCAGCGCACCGGCGCCCACATGCCGCGTCGCCGCGAACACCGCCCAGGCCAGGGTCACGTTGCTACTGATGCCAGCCTGCGCGCCAAAACGGTAGATCGTGGCGCGATAATATTGCCTGCGGCCGGCGGTGGGCGTGAAGGTGCAGCTATAGGCCCGCGCCGACACCACAATGAAGCCCAGCGGTTGCGGACTGCGGCAGACTAGCATGCCGACCTCGCCCGCACGGGCCGGGCTAGTCGCCATGAAGGCTAATCCGACCAACGCGGCGGCGAAGGCGGAGCGAACAGCGAACTTGAGCGACATGACGTTCCCTTTCCCGTCAACCTGCGACGTTTTCCGTCGGGGATCGAACGTTCGCGCTTTCCCCTTTGGTGGTCAACCGACGAGGCCTCGAACGAGGCCATCCGCGCACAATTCACCGGTCGCGATGTATTTGCGCAACGGTGTGAAACGGCTCACTGCTCAAGCGTGTGCGCGCCCCATACAAGCATGGTATGGATTGCCTACCGGACCAGCGACCGTTATGCCCCAATTGCGGGGAGCCGATGCAGCTGGCGCGGGTCATCCCCGGCACGGCGGAATTCGTGCCGGTCAACGTGTTCGCATGCGCGCCCTGCGGCATCTATTACAGCGAGGCCAGCCGGGAGCCGCCCGCTGCAGCCCAGAATGAGCCGTCCGGACATTGAAGGACACAGGGGCGCTTCACCCACGCGGCGGACGGTCTCGACTGGCACTCCGAATTGAATTCCTGCGTGCGGGCATTGCAGGAGAAGCGGGGCGCGGTCCTTGGCACGCGGCCGGCCGAGCGTTGGCCGCAGCATGCCGAAACGGGCGAAACGCTGCACGCTAGCCCGCAGGCCTCCCCTTATGCTTAACCAGAGCGTAGCCGGCGTGGTTAAAGTCTTGCCGCATCGATTAATCGTGCATTAACGGCAAACTCCCACTCTTTGGCGGTGTAAATTCACAGCTAATTACTATTGGCGAATATGCGCCGCCTGTAGCGCAGGGGGCGTTTTTACGCGAAGGATTGAGGGCAATTGGCGCGCAGCCGGCCGCGGCTGGCCGGACAATTATTGCACCGGGAGTCGCCCGTGGTTCGAACATGAAGTCCTGGCGGAAAACACAAGAGAGATTGGCCGGCCGCGATATCGCGCCGGAAATCTATATTCCGCTCGTCGACTCGCTTTACCAGGAAGGGCGCACGCTGCTCGCCGGTTATTTCGTGGCGACCAGTTCGATCCTTCTCACATATTGGAAATCCGACGAAGGCCTACTACTCGCCTGCGCGCTAGCGTTCTCAATCGTCATCGCGGCGCGCGCCATCGACATGCGCGCTTACGCGCGGGCGCGCGCGAGCGTGCAGACGAGCGAGAGCGCGAGATATTGGGAAATCCGTTACGGGGTCGGCGCGGCGTCGTCGCTGGCGATCCTGGGCCTCTGGTGCTACGTGGGTTTCGCTTATACGCGCGATGACTATGTGCACCTCGTCAGCTTCACGACCACCACGGCCTACGTCATTGGCATCACCGGCCGAAACTTCGGTAGCAGCCGGCTCGTCATGGCCCAGATTGTAAGCGTCGCAGTCCCGCTGATCGCCGGGCTGCTGGTCTATGACAACGCCTATTACGCGGCCTATGTACCGCAGGTGACGTTGTTTTTCGTCGTCGTGGCGGTCGTATGTGAGCGTCTACGCCGCAATCTTCTCGACGCTGTCATCTCCGAGCGCGAAGTGTCCTTGCTAGCCGAGCGGTTCAATACGGCGCTCAGCAACATGCCGCACGGCCTATGCATGTTCGACAGCGAGCGCCGCATCGTCGTCGCCAACGCCAAGCTCAACGAGCTGTTTGGCCTGCCGCCAACCGTGGACCTGAAACACTGGAGTTTGTTCGACCTGGTGGCCGAATGCGTGCACACGCACAGACTGTCGGACTGGAGCGCGGAACAGTTGAGCCAAAGCCTGGAAGAGCGGCTGTCGGGCGACACGGCCGAGAAGTTCTCCACCGAGCTGCAAGACAAGCGTACGCTCGAGTTCACCGTCGAGCCGATGGAAAACCGCGGTATGGTCATGCTGGTGGAGGACGTGACCGAGCGCAAGCTGGCCGAGGCCAAGATCAACCAGATGGCACGTTTTGACGCACTGACCGAACTGCCGAACCGGGCCATTCTGCAGCTTCGCCTGAAAGAAGCCCTCAGGCACAGCAGACGCGGGCGCGCCTGCGCGGTTCATTTCGTCGACCTCGATCAGTTCAAGCAGGTCAACGATACGCTCGGCCATTCGCGTGGAGACCTTTTGCTGCAGGCGGTCGCCAAACGGCTGCGCGGGGCGGTGCGCGAGACCGACCTGGTCGCCCGCTTCGGCGGCGACGAATTCATCGTCCTGCAATCGCCTATCGCCGACGTCAAGGAGGCGTCCGGGCTGGCCGAGCGGATCCTGAATGCGGTCGGCGACACCTACGACATCGACGACAACGAGGTGGCGGTCAGTGCCAGCATCGGCGTGGCGCTGACGCCGCACGACGGCACCGATGCCGACGAACTGCTGCGCAACGCCGACATGGCGCTCTATCGCGCAAAGGCCGAAAGCCGCGACACTTGGCGATTCTTCAAGCCGGAGATGGAGGCGACCGCACGCGCGCGCCGCACCCTCGAGCTCGACTTGCGCAACGCTTTGGCAAACGAATCTTTCGAGATCTACTATCAGCCGATCATCGAGCTTAAGGCCGGACGCATCTCGACCTGCGAGGCGCTGCTGCGCTGGCCGCACAAGGAGCGCGGCATGATCTCGCCTGCAGAGTTCATCCCAGTGGCGGAGGAAATGGGGATTATTACCGAGATCGATCAGTGGGTGCTGAAGAAAGCCTGCGTCGAATGCGGGCGCTGGGCCGGCAATGTCGATGTCGCGGTGAACCTGTCGTCGACACAATTCACCCGCAGTAACGTACCGCGGGTTGTGCGCAAGGCACTAGCCGAATCGGGGCTGCCTCCGAGCCGCCTCATTATCGAGATCACCGAAACCACGCTGCTACAGGACACTGCCAAGAGCCGCGCGGCCTTGCGCGAGCTGGGCAACATGGGCGTGCGCGTTTCGTTGGACGATTTCGGCACCAAATATTCGAGCCTAAGCTATCTGCACAGTTTCCCGCTGCACAAGGTCAAGGTCGATCAGTCGTTCGTGCGCAACCTGCCGAACAATGAGCGCATGCTGACGCTGCTGCGTGGCATCGTGCGGCTGAGCGCTGAGCTCCACCTGCGCGTCGCCGTCGAAGGCATCGAGACCGAAGAGCAGCTTGCGCTGGTCGCCGGCGCGGGCGAGGTCGACGAGGTCCAGGGTTACCTGTTCGGTGTACCGATGCCGGCGTCCGCGCTGCGCACACTGATCGAGGCATCGACGCCGGTGCGCGCCATCACCCGCGTCGCATGAACGCCGAACGGGCATTGGAACAATCACATGGTTAACTGAACTAGAGTTGGTTCTTCGCAACCGAATCGTATTCTTTGGTTGCATTGATCCTAATATCAACTTAATTCGTTGTTTATTGTTTAATGGAGTGTTAACTTTCTCTCCGTTGGCGCAATTATTTGCTGACGGGGACGAAAACAAAGGGTCGACTACCGCCGGGTCGAGACCGAAGAAGACCGTGCCACGATCGGGCGCTTGCGCTACGACGCCTATCTGCGGGAAGGTGCCATCGAGCCCGATCCGTCGCAATCCTTCACGTACCCGCATGACGAAGACAAGAACGCCTGGACGTTCGGGGTGTATATCGACGACGCACTGGCGGCCTCGATCCGCCTCCACGTAGCGACGAAAGACTGCCCTGTGCTCCCCAGCCTGGAGGTGTTTCCCGATTTGCTCGAGCCGGAACTCCAGGCCGGTAAAACTCTCATCGATCCGACTCGTCTGGTGACGGACCACAGGCTGGCGTGCCTTTATTCGAGTTTTCCCTAGATCGCGGTGCGCTTGTGCTGGATGACGACCATCCATTTCAAGGCCGAACGTACGCTCGCCGCCGTGCGGCCGGAGCATCAAGCGTTCTACAAGTGTACTTTCCTATACCGCCCAATCTGCGGATTGCGTTCCTGCCCGCGGCTCAACAAGCCGATCAGCTTGATGACGGCCGACTATCGCGAAGTGTCGGCCTACGTGTACCGACGCTATCCGTTTTTCCACACGACGTGTTTCGAGCGCCGGGCGCTGTTCGAACGCCCTGCCCCGCTGGTGCCGATTTCAACGCCGCTGGAGCCGCTTCCCGCCGAGCAATTGCCGCTGTTCGCGCAAGGCGAATGACTTTAAGCCCGGTCGAGTCCCGCTGCTCGCTCCAGACCGCCCGTCAGGTCGACTGCGATCGCCACGTGCTTGGGACCTATTCCTCGTTCAGGAACGACGCGCACAGCGTTGCGTCGAATTCGCGGTAGTCGTTGGTGATCTCCTCGCCTTTGCGGATGTTGCGGCGGGCGACGACATAGCCGCTTTTCAGGAAGGTGTTGGGATAGTCCGAATGATTCATGTGATGGTCGTGAAGGCCTTGGGCGAATAGCAGCGGTCGAAGCCCTCGACGAAGCGCCAGATCTTGGTGCCCTTGCGGATGAATTCGGCGGCGAAGACGCCGAGGCCGTGGATCGGGCTCCTGTCGACATAAGTCTTGATGAGCAGCATGGCTTGGCTTCCGCGGATGACCGGGAGCGAATCCAATAGGGCGGCAGGCCGCGCGAGGCGAGAGGGCGCGGCAACCGTTCCACATCAATTTACCGCAGGCAAATCTGCCGGCGGACGGCATCGCCCGCCGTGGCGGAACTCGTCGATTCGTCGTGCCCCGTCAGGAACCCGCGCTTTCGCTCCCGCGTTGGCTCCGGACGTGAGGAATCCGCATTCAGCACGGATCGGGTAATGGCGTTTCTGCTCTATTTTGTCGTCATAGTTGTGAGCGTGGCGAGCGTGATGTTCGGCATCGATCTGGCGAGCTCGCCTCTGCCGTCGATGCCGAACGTGCCGGTCGGGAGCACGGTGGCCCAGGCCCCGGCTACGCCGCCGCCCGAGCAGGCGGACAAGCTGCAAGCGCAAAAAGCGCGCACGCACGGGAAGCGCGCGGACAACACGCGGGCGTCCGCGGCGGGAGCCGCCGATCAGCGCGCTCGATCGGCCACAGCAAAGTCCGAGCAGCCGCGGCGGGCGCCGCAACAGGCGGCCAGCAAGGCCTGGCTACCGCCGCCGCCGAACGGGCAAGCCGCGCCGTCACAGACCCAGCCGGTTGCGATGCCGCAACCGGTCGATAAGCCTGACGACCAGGCGGCCACGGCGGCTGGCGATGCCGCGCAGGCGCAGGCTGACGTGGCAGCGCCGAGCAATCCGCATTGCGACGTGCAGGCCTGTTCGGCCGCCTTCCGTTCGTTCCGCGCTTCCGATTGTACCTTCCAGCCCTATCACGGCCCGCGCCGGCACTGCACGCGAACCGGCGGTGCGGCCACCGCGGCGACGCGGCCGCAGCAGTTGCAGCCGGCGCAGCCGCAAGCGCAGGCCTCTGCTGGCGAGGCGGCCGGCCGCTCCTCCGACGAGGTCAGCCGCATCGTCCGGCAGATGACCCCCGGCAAGGGGGACGTGCCAGTGCGCAAGGCCGACGGCAGCATCGTCATCGTGCACACGGGCGGCGCCCGCGCCCAGGCATCCTGCAACGTTGCCGCCTGCGCGCGCGCCCACCGTTCGTTCCGCGCTTCGGACTGTACCTTTCAGCCCTATCATGGCCCGCGTCGCCTGTGCACGCGGTGAACTAGCCGATCACGTGAATCTCCACCAGCGCGAGGCCGCCCATGCCGATGGCATGCGCCGCCGCCGGCGTGAGGTCGATGATGCGGCCGCGCACGAACGGCCCGCGGTCGTTGATGCGCACCACCACGCTGCGGCCGTTGCGCTTGTTGGTGACGCGCACGCGCGTGCCGAAGGGCAGGGTGCGGTGCGCGGCGGTGAGTGCGCCCGGGCGGACCTGTTCGCCGTCGGCGGTGCGGCCGCCGCGATAGGCATAGACCGACGCGATTCCCGATTGCGCATGAGCGGCAGCCGACAGGGCAAGCAGCATCGTTGCGCCGCAAAGGGCGGCGCCCAAACGTCCCGTCATTCGTTAACACTCCCCGAATTGGACTTCAGACGGGGCGTCCTGTTAGCGGCGCGATGTGCGCTTTGAGGGCGATAATGAGGTCATTTCGCGCAGCGCGGAACCTCGGCGGCGAAACCGTGGCGCGGCCGGCGCTGCTGCGTCTCCGACCACCATGACGCGCCGGCGCCCTGGTTCATGTCCGCGCGCCACGTCTACATCCGCGGGTGTCCGGCCCGGAGACATGGGTGACAGAGCGTACCTAAGACATGGGTGACAATCTCGTGCCGAACGGATTGTCGATGGTCTGCAAGGTTCTCTGCTCCAGGTCGATATATCCCAGATC
>JARRNI010000167.1:0-8110 GCA_037385125.1 Pseudolabrys sp. | reverse complement strand
TTCGTCTTTCTCGCTAAGCCACGCAGCTGCGACGCATCAAAATCCAGCCGTAACGGTATGGGGGCCGACATGACGAACCTCCTGGGTTTCGCCATCTTGAATCTGACTCGTCAGCCCAGCGGAATCCCCCAAGAGTCACTCTTTCAGAGACTTGGTATAAGCCCGCACAGATCGGGTCGCGACGATGCATTTCGTCGCCCATAGTGCTTCTGAGAATAAATTTGGCAGAATCGACCTCCTGGCAACCCGAGAGGCGCCCGGAAGCTTCCGATAGGCGCTGATTTGGTGCGCAGAGCCAGACCTCACGCCCGCATTGCCTCCATTAATCCGCCTACGCCCACGATCATCATTACGCGCTTCATGTTGTAGGCAAGTACGTTGAGCGCCATTTCGGTGGCCACCTTGGGCAGCTTCTTCGTGAGAAAGTGCGTTGCTCCCATCCAACACTTGATCGTACCGAACGGATGCTCCGCCGTCTGACGGCGGACACCCATTAGCATCGGGGTTGTGGTCGAGCCGTCGCTGCACCGCCCCGAGAACGTGCTCATGCTCCCATCGGGAGATCAGTCGTTGCTTGCCTGAGGTGCAGGCATTCTTGCGCGACTCGAAATGCTCACTTTTGGGATCGGCTTTTGGCGAGATTCGCGATTACCCGCGTCGAAGGCATCGGTCTTGCCGAAAGGCTCTCGTCGCGCGCGAGATTCTCGATCATCGTGAGCAGAACCGAGCGCGTGATCGCGACATGCTCCGGGGCGACACCATCGACTGAAATCCGGTTGACCTCCTCGGCCAGCGGAACGAGCCGCTTTTCCAGCAAACGGCCTTTCGGGGTCAGATGGATGTAGACCTTTTTCCGGTCGCCTTCGTGCTGGCGGCGAACGACATAGCCAAGCCGCTCCATCGTCTTGATGGCCGAGAAGGTGGTCGGCTCCATGACACCGACGCGCTCGCTCAATGCGCGCTGAGTGAGTCCGTCTTCGACCCAGAGCGCGCGCAGAAACGACCAGTGTCCGAATGAAACATGGTGCTCGGTCAGGCGAATGCTGAGCGATCGAACGAGGGCGCGCGCTGCGTCTCGCACGAGATGCGCGAGCCGGTCGTTCGGCACAGCTTCGCGCCAATGCTGCAGTATGCTCTCGGTTTCGGATTGCCGGGACGTTGTCATTGGACGTCCACCTGATGTTGCAGTGTTACCTCGCCGCCCTCGCGCGCCGAGCGCAGCATGGCGAGGCATACTTCCAGCGTGGCCGTCGCCCAGGCGCCGTCGTGCAGCGGTGGGCGCCTCTCGACCACGGCGGCATAAAGCTCGTCGATGACTTCGGCGCGGGGCACGGCGGGAGCGAGCAGGGGATCGAGCCGGCCTATGCCGTTCTCATAGATCATCACCCCGGTGGGTAGCGGTCTGAGGTCGGCGCGGTCGCAACTGACGAGGATTGTTCCGAAATGCTGATGCAGCAGGTCGCGCGCCCGTAGCGGTTGCCAGCCGGGTCCTCCGTAGGTGCGCGCCGCCTTGGCTGCCGCCTCCTGCGCCGGGTTATCGAACTGGCGGTCAGTCTTGGCCGTGCGCGGTTCCTTCTTCTGCCCCATCTCGCCGATCCAGCCCATGAATTCATCGGAATCAAAATGGCCATAGCCGTTGTAGACGAGCGAAGCAAAGGTACCGCTCTCAAAGCCGAGCAGGGCCGCATAGGCGCCCTCCGTCGGCCGGGCCGGGTCCCAGTTGCCGGTCATCGACCGCACGGTTGCCACCCGGCCGCCACCGAGCAGCCGAACCATGTCGACCTGGTGCGGCGCCTGATTGAACAGCGCGCCGCCGCCCAGCGCGGTATCGAGCTCCTCGGGGCGGCGCGGGCGGTACAGGAAGTCGGTGTAATTGATGGCCGTGATCATCCGCACGGCGCCGTAGTTGCCGTCAACGATTAGTTCGCGGGCGCGCAGGATCGGTGCATCGAATGAATGACTGTGGCCCACGATCAGATGAACCCCGACCCGACGGGCGGCCTCGATGATCGCATGGGCGTCTTTCAGTGTGAACGCGATCGGTTTTTCGACCAGCAGATGCTTGCCGTGCGCCGCCGCGATTTGGGCGTGTTCGGCGTGATGTTGATGCGGGCTGGCAATATACATCACTTCGACCTGCGGATCGGTGCAGAGCTCCTCGACCGTCTCGTAAGCGGTACCCCCGAAGTCCTCTACGAAACGCTGGCGTGCCTCCGAGCGGGGATCGGCGGCGGCGACAAGCGCCACACGCGGGTCCTGCTGCAGTGTCGGCAGCATGATCGAGAAGGCGCGGCCGAGGCCGGCGACACCTAGTCGTAAGCGGCGCAAGGGCGATGGGGCCAAGGAATTTTTCCGGCTCGACAGCCGAGCCGCCTTTCGTTAGCTTTGACTTAGATATCTAAGGTAATTCGTGAGTCCGCGAAAGCCGCGGAGAGGGAGTCCAGCCGATGACGCCCGAGGAAAACGATCTGCTCTGCCGCGTCGAGGGATCGGCGCCGATGGGCCAGATCATGCGCCGCCATTGGATCGCCGCCTGCCTTTCCGAGGAAGTGGCCGAGCCAGACGGTGCGCCGGTGCGCGTACGTCTGCTTGGGGAAAACCTGGTTGTTTTCCGCGACAGCAAAGGTCGCCTTGGCGTGCTCGACGAATATTGCGCCCATCGTCGCGCCTCGCTGGTCTACGCGCGCAATGAAGAGTGTGGTCTCCGCTGTCTCTATCACGGCTGGAAGTTCGATGTGGAGGGCAACATCGTTGATCTTGCTTCCGAGCCCCCTGGCAGCAACGTGCCCCAGCGCATCAAGCAGAAGGCCTATCCAGTGCGTGAGGCGGGCGGTTTCGTATGGACCTACCTCGGGCCGCCGGAGGAGATGCGCGAATTCGAGCCGCCGGCGTGCGCGCCCACGGCCGACGCGCGCGTCAGCGCCACTAAGGTCCATGTTCGCTGCAACTGGGCGCAAATTCTCGAAGGCCAGATCGATTCCGCGCATTCTTCCAGCCTGCATTCTTCCGACATGGTGCCAGCGCAGGTCGAGGGCGCCCAAGCAACCGACGTCAATTGGCTGCGACCGTCGAACGATAAGGCGCCGCGCTTCAAGATCGAGCGTACCAGCTACGGTTTCCGCTATGCCGCAATCCGCCGTCCAATCAAGAACGAAGCGACGCACGATTACGTCCGCACCACCGTCTATATTGCGCCGTTCACCGCGCTGGTTCCACCCAACAATGCGTACAACGTCGCAACGCTGCTCACGCCGGAAGACGACTACAACACGATGTTCTATTTCATTGCCTGGAACGGGTCCGACAAGCCGGGTATCCCGGCCGATCAGTGGCGTAAGTTTAATGTGTTGGAATGGGGCGTCGACGTCGATGCCAATTTCAACAACGTGCGCAGCGCCGACAATCACTACAGGCAGGACCGCGCGGCGATGAAGGCGGGCAATTTCACCGGCATTTCCGGCATCCCGAACCAGGACATCGCGATGTGGGAGTCGATGGGCCCGGTCGGCGACCGCAGCCGAGAGCGCGTCGGCCACAGCGACTTTGCCGTGGCCGCGTTCCGCCGGCTGATGGTGGAAGCGGCGCGCACCATGCGTGAGGGCGGTCCGGCGATCGGCACCACCGATCCGCACACGCCGCACGCCGGCATCAGCTCGTTTGAGGGCGTTGTTCCCAAGACCGTCAACTGGCGCACGTTCGGTGGCGGCAGCGAAAGCGAGGCCGAACAGGAAGAGCGGATTACGGCGGCGGAATGAGCTGGGCCGCACAAGACGGCGACGTATTCTTTACGGTTGTCGTGCGTGGACCGTTCGCCAGCCGATCCCTGGTGAACACTTCCGATAAGATGCTCTGTACTGGGAAAAACGCGACTTAAGTCGCGGGTAAAATTAAAACGCAACGACAAAGATGCAAAGCCCCATGAAGGCGGTGTGCATAAGGGAGGGAAATCGATGAGTTTAATGAAGAACGCTGTAATCGCAGCGGCTTTTTCCGTTCTGCTCGGTGGAACGGCGCAAGCCCAGCCATATCAATTGACGCTGGCCGGCGCGAGCCCCGGCGGATTGTGGTCGACTATCGGCGCCGGCCTCGATAAGGCGCTGACCAAGGCCTATCCGGGCTCTACGGTGACCTATCAGACCGGTTCCGGCGGCCTCGCCAATGCCAAGCTGGTTTCTGATGGCAAGGTCCCCATGGGCATCACCGCCGACATGGAACTTGCAGCCGCCTACCGCGGCACTGGACCGTTCAAGGGCCATCCGTTGAAGAACCTGCGCACGCTGTTCCGAGCCTATTCGGCGCAGAGCCGGTTTCAGTTCGACTACGTGCTGGTCAACGGTGACGTCGCCAAGAAATACGGCATCGAGACCATGGCCGACCTCAAGAAGCATGCGGGTGAGCTGCGCATTGCCTTCAACCGGCCCGGCAATATGGATGGTGATATCGGCATGGCGATCATGAGGGACAGCGGCATCCCCGTCAAAAGCTTCAAGCAGGTGGTGCGCGCGGCTTCGAAGGAGATGACCTCGCTGATGCTCGACCGTCGTGTCGACGCCATCGTGCTCGGCATCGCCTATAACCACCCAGTGATCCGCCAGATGGAAAATGGCATACCGCTCAAGATGCTAGATGTCGGCAAGAAGGTGTCGGCCAAGGTGGCGAACGATTTCGGCGGCCAAGTCTGCACCATTAAGGCCACCGAGCATAAGTTCATTTCCAAAGACAAAACTTCGGTGTGTGTCGGCGCGGTGGTGGTCGTGAACAAGTCGATGCCCGACGCGGAAGCCTACAATATCGTTAAAGGCCTTCTGGCCAACCTCGATGACTTCAAGAGTGCCCACCGTCTGCTGAAGAAAGTGGTCACGCCGAAAACGGTTGCCGAGCCGTCGATCGCGCCGCAGCATCCAGGTGCCCTCAAGGCCTTCAAGGAGGCCGGGCTGCGCTGAGCAGTTGCTTCGCCCAGGCGGTGGCGGGTGGAGTGGCGGTATAAGCCGCCTCCGCCCGCCCCGCATTTTGTTTTAAGGACATCCATGGCGCGCAACATTCTGCTCAATCCTGGTTTCTGGTTTTCGGTTGGATGCCGACGCCGGCCGGGCGGGTGGATCGGCCGGCTGATACCGCCATTTGCAGTCGCCATCGCCATTTACGTGATTGTTGCGGCGACTTACATCATCATCGATCCGTGGGTGCTCACCGCCGTCTTCATCTCGGGCATGATGGCGCTCGCCTTCTTGGTGGTGGGCGCGACGGCGAAGTCCCATACCGAGCGCGTGCCCTGGTACGATCTGGTGTTGTCGGCCCTGAGCCTCGCGGCGGGGGCCTATTTCATTGTCACCGCCGATGCCCAGGTCGCCCGCATCAGCCTGCTTTTTCCCCTCGACAATTGGCAGCTGCTGTTCGGCACCATCATCTGCTTGCTCACCGTCGAGATGACCCGCCGTACTACGGGGCTGGGGCTCACCGTGATCGTTCTAGTCTTCGTCGGCTATAACCTGTTCGGGCACCTGCTAGGCGGCGTGCTCAAGCACGGCTATATCGACTACAACCATTTCCTCGACATCATGGTCTATACGACCGATGGCATCATGGGACTGCCGTCGCGGGTGGCGGCGACCTACGCCTTCATGTTCGTGATGTTCGGGACGTTCCTCCATTACGCCAAGGGTTCCGACTTCTTCTACGATTTCGCCTGCGCAATCTCTGGCCGCCAAGTGGGCGGTCCGGCAAAGGTAGCCGTGGTCTCGTCGGGTTTATATGGGATGATCTCAGGCAGCCCGACGTCTGACGTCGTGACCACCGGCGCCATCACCATTCCGATGATGAAGAAGCTCGGCTACCGCGCCTCGGTCGCCGGCGCGATCGAGGTTGCCGCCTCGACCGGCGGCAGCCTGATGCCGCCCGTCATGGGCTCGGCGGCGTTCATCATGGCCGAATATACCGGCATTGATTACGTCGACATCGCCAAGGCCGCGTTCCTGCCGGCACTGCTTTACTACATAGGCGTGTTTTCGCAGGTTCATTTTCGGGCCTACCGGTTCGGCCTCGGCGGTTTCAGCAAGGATCAGATCCCGAAATTCATCCCGACCTTGCGCAAGGGCGGGCTGTTCATCATTCCGATGGCGGTGTTGGTCTGGGCGCTGATTGCAGGCTACACGCCGACCATGGTCGCGGTGTTCGGCACGCTTTCAGTGATCGTGGTCGCAGCGCTTCGGGCCGATACCCGCATCGGACTTGTCACCGCGTACAAGGTTCTAGCGGAGACGGCCATGCGCATGGTGCCGGTGGCGGGCGCTTGCGCGGCGGCTGGCCTGGTCATCGCGGGTCTCACCATGACCGGCCTTTCCGGCAAGTTCGCCCACCTGGTCTATATGGTCACCGGCGCCAATGTGTTTCCGACCCTGCTGCTGGCGGCGGCGATCACCATTTTGCTCGGCATGGGCATGCCGACGCCGTCGGCCTACATCCTGGCGGCGGTGCTCATGGGTCCGCTCTTGGGGCCGATGCATATCGGCATGTTGCCCGGGCACATGTTCCTGCTTTACTTCGCGGTGATGAGCGCGCTGACGCCGCCAGTGGCAGTCGCGGCCTATGCTGCTTCATCGATTGCCGAGGACAATCCGCTCCTCATCGCCGGCCACGCGGTCAAGTTCGCGCTCGCCGCACTGGTGGTGCCGTTCACTTTCGTCTATGGCCCCGAACTGCTGTGGCAGGGGCCGATCTGGCAAAGCGCGATCACCTTCTCGACCGGCGCGGTAGGCCTGATTCTGCTAGCCATGGCGATCGAGGAGTTTGAGCCGGTCTGCGCCGAATGGTGGAGTCGCGTTCTAGTCGGCATTGCCGGCTTGTGCATGGTCACGCCGTTTTCCGTGTCGACCGTCGCCGGGCTCGCGATCGCGGCGGCAACGGTCGCGGTCAACCGCTTGCGGCTCAAGGCCCGCCCGCGTAGCGCGCGGCGCGCGTTCTAGGATGCCGAGCTAAAACGCGCTGAAGTGTTCGTGGTTCACTTGTGGCTGTCAGGCAAATGTCCGCGGTACGTCCGCCAACCGCTCAGCGCCCGTCCGTTCGGCAGCTTCAAGTAGCCTTGCGCCCCATCATTGGGTGCAGTTCGAGTACGCTGCCTTCGCGATTGAATATCATTGCCTCGCAGACCCTCCAGCACGAATTGCAAGCACTGCTCCAACCAGAAGGACCGGGCGACAATATCACTGGTTTCGCCGTCACGAACGGCAGACACGTGGGCGAGCGGTAATTAGCCACTTGCTCCTCTGAGGCCAAGGGCTAAGTCTTGCCGGTTACTTTTTTTGCATGCATTGATCATAGTAATATTGATGCGAATGGCTTTTTTGAGCTGCTCTCCGCGCTGCGGCGCCGACAGCACCAACAGCTGCACCAATAGCGGCACCGGTTCCGGGTACTCCAACTATCGCGCCGCCAATGGCGCCGCCCGCAGCGCCGCGCGCTGCGCCGCGTGCTGGACCGGTAGTGGTGGGCGTCTCATGCGCAGCCTTGCGGGCATAAGCCGCGCACCGCTCAGCTTTCGTTTCAGCCATAGCGGTGTTCCAAGCGGCAATCGAAGCAACGGAGATGCCACTAATGAGGATCAGCTTCACCAAATTCATCCACGCCTCCTGTTTTCAACCTAAATTTTTAAATACCACCCATCTAGGAGTCTGATTTTGAGGCATTATCAAAGATCAAAGCCACGGCTGCGCCCACTTCCTTGACCCGCGGCTTGAACTGCGACACGACCGCACTGTCCAATTTCTTGATTCAAATCAAAAGGGGGATCTGAGCACGATGTTTTATTCAGGCGTCATCTTGGTGTGGGCGCGGTTAGCGCTGGCACGCGCCTGGGCGCGCATCGTGAACGATAAACGTTACGGGAGGCGTATATGACTTTCAGGCTTATAGCTTTGGTCGTGGCGCTTTTCATTTCGGCACCATTTGTCGCCTTGGCACAGAACCACACTCCTTCCGCCGCTGCGACGCCTAGCGAGCAGATGCTCAAAGCGGAGGAACTTGATGCTCTCGTGGCGCCGATTGCGCTATATCCGGATACCCTTGTTTCTTTGGTTCTGATGGCATCGACCTATCCGCTGGAGGTCGTACAGGC
>JARRNI010000166.1:0-8179 GCA_037385125.1 Pseudolabrys sp. | reverse complement strand
CGCGGCCATCGTGCTCGGCATCCTGGCCGTGGCCGGGACGCATCCGGCGACGCTGGCGCTCGTCGGCCTGCTGGTGCTCGGCGCCGCCATCCTGGCGACCGGCAACGGCATGAACAATGCGATGCTCAGCGTGTTCCGCATGCAGCAGGGGCGCGGCTGATCCGCAAGCCTGCCGGAAGGCGAAGCGCCCACAAAAACGCGGCCGGCGGCACGATCCCGCCGGCCGCTTCTTTTAGCGCGCCGTCAGCGGCCGACGAGGGCGGCCAGCGCCGCCGCGGTCAGCACCAGCCAGGCGAGGATGAGCAGCGAGCCCCCGGCCGGCGCGGCGAAGGGAAACAGGCGGTGGTCCAGATAGGCCCGCATGGTGACGTCGGCGGCGAACAGGCCGGCGCCGACCACGAAGCCCCACAGCACGACAAGCCCGATCGGCCGCACGATGAGACCGTGGCGCGCGGCCACGGCGCCGGCGACCACGGCGGCGGCGTGGATCAGCAGTAGATAGCCGGCGGCGTCGAGGCCGACGCTGGGCTTGCTGTGGGCGCCCGCGGCGGTGAGCATGACGCCGGCGGCGCCCATGATGCCCGCAAGCGCGATCAGAACCTGGTCCATAAGCGGCATCCTAGTTCAATCGACCACACTTGGCGACGCTCACGCCTTGCGCTCCGCCATCAGCCGCGCGATGGCCGCGCGCAACTCGGCGATGCCGGTGCCTTTGTGCGCAGAGGTCGCCAGCACCGCCGGGAACGCGGCCGGGCGCCTGGTAAGCGCCGCCTCCACCTCAGCCGTGCGGCGCGCAAGCTCCGCCGCCGGCAGCGCGTCCGCCTTGGTGAGCGCGATCTGGTGGCTGACCGCGGCCTGGCCGAGCGCATCCAGCGTGGGCGTGTCGGTGTCTTTCAGGCCGTGGCGGGCGTCGATCAGCACATAGACACGGGCGAGATTGGCGCGCCCGCGCAAGTAGGCGTGGATCAGGCCGGTCCACGCCGCGATCTTCGTCTTGGCGGCGGCGGCATAGCCGTAGCCCGGCATGTCGACCAGGGTGAGCTCGCCCCCGCCGTTGAAGAAGATCAGCTCCTGGGTGCGGCCGGGCGTGCGCGAAATGCGGGCGAGGGCCTTGCGGCCGGTGAGCGCGTTGATCAGGCTCGACTTGCCGACATTGGAGCGCCCGGCGAGCGCGATCTCGGTCCCGCGCATCGCCGGCAGCGAGGCCGGCGAGCCGGCGGCGGCCACGAACCGCCAGTCGGCGGCGAATAGGCGCCGGCCGGCTTCGATTTCCGAATTGCTGAAGTCAGTCATTGGCGAACTCAATCCGTCATCCTGAGGTGCGAGCGCAGCGAGCCTCGAAGGATGCGCGGCCACCGCAAGTCGGCTGTTGCCGACTTACGCCTGTTAAAACGCCGATATCGGATAGACCCGATATCGGTGGCCGTCGACCCTTCGACGCCCAGCGCGTTCCGTGCCGGGCACCTCAGGGTGACGGAGAGAGGATCGAACGTGCGGCGAGAAAGCGCAGCAGCCTTACTGCTGCGTCTTCTTCTTCACAACGAGCGCCTTGATGTTGTCGACGAGCTCTATCTTGGCGCCGTGCCGGCGCATGATGATCGACTGCTGTGTCACCGACAGCGTGTTGTTCCAGGCCCAGTAGATCACCAGGCCTGCCGGGAAAGTGCCCAGCATGAACGTGAAGATCACCGGCATCCAGTTGAAGATCATCGCCTGCGTGGGATCGGGCGGCGCCGGGTTGAGCTTCATCTGCGCCCACATGGTCACGCCCATGATCAGCGGCCACAGGCCGAGATGCAGGAAGTGGCCGATCATCGGCACCGCCGTCGGATCCCAGTGCAGGAGCCCGAACAGCGTGAAGATGTTGGTCGGGTCCGGCGCCGACAGGTCGTGGATCCAGCCGAAGAAGGGCGCGTGCCGCATTTCGATGGTGATGAATAGCACCTTATAAAGCGAGAAGAACACCGGAATCTGGATGGCGATCGGCAGGCAGCCGGCAAGGGGATTGATCTTCTCCTTCTTGTAGAGCGCCATCAGCTCCTGTTGCTGCTTGGCCTTGTCGTCCGGATAACGCTCGCGCAGCGCCTGCATCTGCGGCTGCACCGCCTTCATCTTTGCCATCGAGGCGTAGGACTTGTTGGCGAGCGGGAAGAACGCGACCTTAATCAGCACGGTGACGATCAGGATGGCCACGCCGAAATTGCCGACCAGCCGGTAGAACCAGTCGATCACGTTGAACAGCGGCTTGGTGATGAAATAGAACCAGCCCCAGTCAATCAGCAAGTCGAAATGGTTGAGGTGATACTGCTGCTCGTACTTGTTGAGGACATTGACCTCCTTGGCGCCGGCGAACAGCCGCGCGGTCGAGGTGGCGCTGGCGCCGGGCGCGATAGTCTTGGCGTTGAGCAGATAGTCGGTCTGGTAGGTTTCCTGCTTGCCGGCGGTGCCGGTCGAGAAGCGCGCCTTCAGATGATCTTTCGAGTTCGGCAGCAGGGCGGCGGCCCAGTATTTGTCGGTGATGCCGAGCCAGCCGTCGGTCACGTCGAAGGCAACGGCCTTCTTCTCCTTGATCTTCTTGTAGGTGTATTCCTGCAAGCCCTGGTCGCCCAGATAGCCGATCAGGCCTTCGTGCAGGATGTAATAGCCCAGCGTCTTCGGCGTGCCGTGGCGCGAAATCAGGCCGTAAGGGTAGAGCGTGACCGGATCCGAGCCCTTGTTCACCACGTCTTCCTTGACGGTGAACATGTAGTTGGCGTCGATCGAGATGGTGCGGCGGAACTCCAGGCCCTGGCCGTTGTCATAGGCAAGCGTTACCGGATGGCCGACGCCGAGCGCACCGCTGCCGACCTGGCGCCAGAGCGTCTGTCCGTTGGGCAGCTTTACTTTGCTGCCGGTGCCGCCGGTCCAGCCGAACTCGGCATAGAACGGGTCGGGGCTGCCCGACGGCGACAGCAGCACGATGGGCGGCGACTTCGGATTGACCGTCTCGTGGAACCTGGTGAGCGACACGTCGTCGATGCGAGCGCCCTTGAGCGCGATCGAGCCGGAAATGGCCGGCGTCTTGATCGGGATGCGCGGGGAGGCCTTCAGCGCCTCGGCCCGGGTCTCGGCCGCGGGCGCCGCGGGCTGCGTCGCCTCGCCGGGCGGCAGCGGCGGACCGGGCTGCTGCTGGGCGGTTTGCGCCGGCGCCTGCGGCGTGGTCTTGGCGGGCGCGGTCTTGGCCTGCTCGGCGGCCTCTTTCTTGGCCAGCTGCTGGGACTGGAGCTGCTGCTGGCGCGCCTTCTGATGCGGACCGCCGATGAAATACTGCCATCCGATCAGCACGATGGCCGACAGCACGATGGCGATGATGGTGTTCTTGTCGGTCATCGGGATTCCGTCTTGCCGCTGCGCCCCTCATGTATGCGCCGCAACGCGCCGTCAAAGTCCTGAACCATGCGATCGAACGGCAATTTCAGTGCCGCGCGACGGCCGATTAGCACGTAATCATGACCGGCCCGCGTCCGCTTTCCGGCCGCAAGCCGCACCACTTCCCGTAAACGGCGGCGAACACGGTTGCGCTCGACCGCATTGCCGACCTTTTTCGACACGGTGAAGCCGAAGCGCACCGGCCCTTCATCGGCCCGCCGGCGCGCCTGTAAAAGGAACGCCGGAGCGCTGACCTTGCGCCCGGCGGCGGCTGCCAGGAAATCCGCCCGCTGTCTCAATCGTTCCATCGAGAGCAGGCGCCGCGGAACGAATGCCGCCGACCTCAGGCGGAAAGCCGCTTGCGCCCGCGCGCGCGCCGGGCCGCCACCACCTTGCGTCCGCCCTTCGTGGCCATGCGCGCGCGGAAACCGTGACGGCGCTTGCGTACAAGCTTGCTCGGTTGATAGGTCCGCTTCACGTTTTTGTTCTCCGCTGGTCGCGCCGTGGCGGCCGGGCGTCGCGAAGCCCCGCAATGCGCCATGGAAACCCGCTTCCGGAGCGGATCGGCACGCGATTTTGGCGGCTTATAAGGGAGGGTCCCGGGCGCGTCAATGCGAGCGCCGGGCCGGCCCCGTGAGCCGCTTTTCCCGGTCAAATAGGCTCACAAGCGGGTGATTCCAGCCCCTGGCCGGCCGGCCGGCGTGTATATAGCGCGCATGCCTGCGCCCAATTCTGAACCGCCGCTCCCCGAGGGCTTTGAAGCCGGCCTGATCCGCCGGGTCATGCCCCTGGCGGCAATTGTCCTCTTGGCCGTGGCCGCCTATTTCGTGTTCGGCCGGGGCATGATCTCGCTGGAGGCGCTGGTGGAGCACCGCGCCGCTATCGACGCCTTCGTGATGGCGCACCAGGCGCTCGCCGTGCTGTCCTATATCGGGCTCTATATCGTCACGGTTGCCCTGTCACTGCCGGGCGCTACCTTCCTGACGGTGGCGGGCGGTTTCTTGTTTGGGGTGGCCGCCGGCGCCGGCGCGGCCGTGGTCGGGGCGACGCTCGGCGCGACAGTCATCTTCCTCGTCGCGCGCACCGCGCTGGGCGAGCCTCTGCTCAAGCGGGCCGGCCCGCGCGCCAAGCAGCTGGCGAAAGGGTTCCGCGAGGACGCCTTCAGCTATCTCCTGTTCCTGCGCCTGGTGCCGGCCTTTCCTTTCTTTCTAGTCAATCTGGTGCCGGCCTTCGCCGGGGTGCGGCTCGGCACTTTCGTCGTCGCCACCGCGATCGGCATCATCCCCGGCGGCGTGGTCTATGCCTTCGCCGGCACCGGTCTCGACAGCATCATTGCCGCGCAGAAGGACGCATATGATGCCTGCATGGCGGCCGGCCGGCCCGATTGTCATTTGACCTTTAATGCCAGCGGCGTGCTCACCCCCGAGTTGATCGGCGCGCTGGTCGCGCTCGGCATGCTGGCGCTGCTGCCGGCGCTGGTCAAGCGCCTGCGCGCGCGCTCGCGCGCGACCATGTGATAGTGTCGCGTGGGGCAATAAAACGCGAGGGGGGCATGGCCGAGAGTCTCACATCCGACATATGCGTAATCGGCGCCGGCTCCGGCGGCCTGTCCGTCGCCGCCGCTGCCGCCGCCTTCAACGTTTCCTGTGTGCTGGTCGAGCGCCACAAGATGGGCGGCGACTGCCTCAATACCGGCTGCGTGCCCTCCAAGGCCCTGCTGGCGGCGGCCCGGCGCGCCGCGCTTGCGCGCAATGCCGCGCCGTTCGGCATCAGCGCGACGGCTGAGGTGGATTTCGCCATGGTGCACGCGCACGTGCAGCAGGTGATCGGCACCATCGCGCCTACCGATTCCGCCGAGCGCTTCGAAGGTCTGGGCGTGCGGGTGATCAAGGGCCACGCCCAGTTCAGGGATCGCCGCACCGTGGTGGTGGGCGATCAGTACCGCATCCGCGCCCGCCGCTTCGTGATCGCCACCGGCGCCAAACCCGCTATCCCCCCGATCCCCGGGCTCGACAGCGGCCCGTTCCTCACCAACGAGACGATCTTCGATCTTGCCACGCTGCCGCGCCATCTAGTGATCGTCGGCGCGGGGCCCATTGGCCTGGAAATGGCCCAGGGCTTCCGCCGTGTCGGCAGCGCGGTGACCGTGCTGGAAGCCGCCCAGCCGCTGCCCAATGACGATCCCGAATGTGTGGAAGCCGTGCTCACCCAGCTCGAGCGCGAAGGCGTCGTCATCCGCAGCGGCGTCAAGGTCACGCGCGTCGATTACCCGAGCGGCGGCGTGACGGTGGCCTTCGACAGCCCTGGCGGCGAGGAAATGGTGGAAGGCAGCCACTTGCTCGTCGTCGCCGGCCGCAAGCCCGCGGTCGACGGGCTCGACCTGCCGGCGGCGCGGATCCGCTACGACCGCACCGGCATCATCGTTTCGAAGAAGCTGAAGACGCGCAACCGGCGCGTCTATGCCATCGGCGACGTGGTGGCGGGGCAGCCCAAGTTCACCCATGCCGCCAACTATCACGCCGGCCTGGTGATCCGGAACGCCTTGTTCCGGCTGCGGGTGAACGTGAACGAGGGTGTGGTGCCGTGGGTCACCTTCACCGAGCCGGAGCTTGCGCAAGCCGGCCTGACCGAGGCGCAGGCCCGCGCCCGCCGCTACAAGGTGCGGGTGCTGCGCTGGCCGTATCACGACAACGACCGCGCCCAGACCGAGCACGAGACCCACGGCCACATCAAGGTGGTGACGACCCGCAAAGGCCGCATCCTCGGCGTCTCGATCGTCGGCGCGCAGGCCGGCGAGCTGATCGGCACCTGGGTGCTAGCGCTTGCCCAGGGGCTCAATATTCGCGCCATGACCGAGATCGTCCTGCCCTATCCGACGTTGTCGGAGATCGGGAAACGCGCGGCCATCGATTATTTTACACCAAGTTTGACGCGCCCAATGGTGCGGCGCATCATCCGTTTCCTGCGACTTTTCGGTTGAGGCGGTATTGCCCGAGCACCAGGAGCCAGCAGTCGAGACCATCACGCCCGGGCCGGCGGCCCGCGCGCGCGGGCCCCATGTCGGCCTTTCCGGCAAGCTGCTGCTGCTCACCGTCCTGTTCGTGATGGTCGCGGAAGTGCTGATCTATGTGCCGTCGGTCGCTAATTTCCGGCTCAACTGGCTGAACGACCGGCTGGCCGCCGCGCATACCGCGGCGCTGGTGCTTGATGCCGCGCCCAGCGGCATGGTGCCGGAGAGCCTGGCCAAGCAGATCCTCAAGAGCATCGGCGCGCGCGCCGTCGCCATCAAGATGGGCAAAGAGCGGCGCATGCTCGCCGCCTCCACCGTGCCGGCGCGCATCGCGCAGGACATCGACATGCGCAGCGTCACCTGGTGGCGCGCCATCATGAACGCGTTCGACACGCTCATTTTCTGCCAACCCGACGACGTAATGCGGGTGGTCGGACCGGCCCCGATGGCGCACGGCGAATTTCTCGAAGTCGTGCTCGACGAGGGCCCGTTGCGCAAAGCGATGTGGAGCTTCTCGGTCAACATCCTGCTGCTCTCGCTGGTGATCTCTGGCATCACCGCCACGCTGGTGTTCCTCGCGCTCAATTATCTCCTGGTGCGGCCGATGCGGCGCATCACCGACAACATGGTCGCGTTCCGCGCCGATCCGGAGAACCCGGCGCGCATTATTTCCGAATCCGGGCGCGGCGATGAGGTGGGTACCGCCGAGGAGGAGCTCGCCGCCATGCAGCGCGAGCTCGCCTCCATGCTGCATCAGCAGAGCCGGCTCGCCGCGCTCGGCCTAGCGGTGTCAAAGATCAATCACGACCTCCGCAATCTGCTCGCTTCGGCGCAATTGTTCTCCGACCAGCTTTCGTCGTCGTCCGATCCGAAGGTCCAGCGCTTCGCGCCCAAGCTGATGCGCACGCTTGAGCGCGCCATTGCCTTCTGCCAGTCCACCTTGTCCTACGGCAGAGCGCAGGAGGCGGCGCCCGAGCGCAGGACGGTTACGGTCGAGCCGTTGATCGAGGAAGTGCACGAGGCGCTCGGCCTTTCCATCGACGTGCCGATCCGCTGGATCGTCTCGGTGGAGCGAGGGCTCACCGTGGAGGCCGACCACGATCAGCTGTTCCGCGTGCTGGTCAATGTGGCGCGCAACGCCGTGCAGGCGCTGGAGGCGCGCGGCGCGCGCGATCCGGCGCGCGACCAGATCCGCATCACCGGCCGCCGCGAGGGCAGCGTGGTGGTGCTGGAGGTGTCCGACACCGGCCCTGGCGTGCCGGAAAAGGCGCGCGCCCACATGTTCCAGGCCTTCCAGGGCTCGACCCGCGCCGGCGGGGCGGGCTTGGGGCTGGCCATCGCCGCCGAGCTGGTGCGCGCCCATGGCGGCGAAATAAGCTTGGTGCCGGGAACCATTGGCGCCACCTTCCGCATCACCATCCCTGATCGGGCGGTCGATCTGGAATCGCGCCGCGGCGAGCGGGCGCGCGCGTAAAGCGGCGCGAAACCCTTGCCAATGCGGGGCCCAGAGGCTAGCTATGCCCGGTTCCGCGGCCCATATGACGGCTGCGACACAAAGCGCCCGTAGCTCAGCTGGATAGAGCACCAGACTACGAATCTGGGGGTCAGAGGTTCGAATCCTTTCGGGCGCGCCAGTAACCCGTTTGTCCGGCCCGGAGACATGGGTGACAGAGCGTACCTAAGACATGGGTGACAATCTCGTGCCGAACGGATTGTCGATGGTCTGCAAGGTTCTCTGCTCCAGGTCGATATATCCCAGAT
>JARRNI010000165.1:0-12925 GCA_037385125.1 Pseudolabrys sp. | reverse complement strand
CGGCACCGCATTCAGGGTCATGAGCGTCGATACCACGAACGCCTCATCGCCTGTTGTCGCGCTCACCGACACGAACGGGATGATCAGCAACAATGGCGGGCTGATCGACGTCGCCGCTGGCGGTGCCACGTTGAGCAGCGATATCGGTTTCAACGATGGAGCGACGGTACTGGTTGAGGGCGGTCAGACGCTGACACTCAACCACAGCGGCATTTTGGGTGGCACGGTCAACGCCAATGGCACTATTGAGGTTGCGCTCTTTAGCACTTTCAATGGCGCCACGGTGAAGCTCGGCAACAACGGCCAGAGCGGCGGCCAGGTGGTGGTCGACAGCGGGCAGAAATTGAACCTGAAGAACAGCGCTACGATCACCGGCGGTGAATACCATTTCGGCGGTTTTTCCACGCAGGCGCAGGGTGGCGGTTCGGTCCTGTTGTCAGGCGGAATTGCAGATCTCGACGGGACTGCTGACCCGCTGACAAAGCAGGTAACGCTGACAATCGTGGCGAGCAACGGCACACTTGATTTCGTGACGATGAACGGCCTGACGATCGTCAACAACCTTGACGGTACCGGCGGCACGCTTGAAGTCACGGGATCGCTTTCGGACGTCAGAACAGCACTTTCCAATGGCACCATTTATAGCCCGATAGGGACCTCGAATACGCTGACGATGACCATGGACGATGGGTCAGGCGACACTGCATTCAGGGTCATGAGCGTGGATACCTCGATTGCCGGATCGCCCGCCGTCCAACTCACTGATACGAACGGAAAGATCGTAAATGATGGGCTGATCGATGTCGCCGCTGGCAATGCCACGCTGAGCACCGATATCGTTTTCAATGATTTAGGGACGGTACAGGTTGAGGGCGGTCAGAAACTGACGCTCGCCTATAGCGGAATTCGGGGCGGTACGGTCAACGCCAATGGTACCATCGAAGTTGCGCACAATAGCACGTTCCACGGCGCCACAGTGAACCTTGGCAATGACGGTCAGAGCGGTGGCCAGGTGCTGATCGACAGCGGGCAGAAATTGAACCTGGAGCACGATGCCACGATCACCGGCGGAGTTTTTGCGATCGCTGTTGGTCGCTTGCAGGCAGTTGGCGACGGCAGCGTAGTCCTCTTGTCAGGCATTGGAATTGGAGATCTCAACGGAAGTAATCCGGACGTAACACTGACGATTGAATCGAGCGGCGGCACGCTTGGTTTTGTGACGATGGTCGGCCTGACGATCGACCCGGTGCTTGATGGAACCAATGGCGCGCTTCAAGTTACGGGATCGCTTTCGGACGTCAGCGCAGCGCTCTATAACGGAGTTAACTTTACCCCAGCAGATTATAACACGAATACCACGGATACTTTGAATATCAGTGTTGCTGACATTCAAGGCAATATTGCATTCAAGACCTTTGACGTCACCACCGCTTCGGGCGCAGCCCCAATTGTCCAATTAACTGAAACGAGCGGAGCGATCAGAAACAATGGAGGGCTGATTGATGTCGCCGGCAAAACCGCGCTGAGCAGCGACGTTGTTTTCAACGGTGGGGCGACGGTGCAGATTGAGGCCAACAAAACGCTGACGCTTGCGCACACCGGCATCTGGGGCGGCACGATCTCGGACTACGGCACGGTCAAGATTGCGGAAAACAGTGTGATCGGCAACGTAACGCTGAATATCGACAGTGGCGGCGACCTGGTTGTTGTTGGCGGCAAGACGTTTACGCTATCGGGGACTGATACGATTGCGAACTCCGGCGCGATCGACGTCAACGGCAACCTGATGGTCGCCGGCTCGGTGACGCTGAATGGCAGCGGCACAATGACGCTCAACAACGCCACGATTGATAACACCGACAACGCATCGCTAACCAACAACGGTAACACGATCATCGGCACGGGCCAGATTGGGAGTGGCTCCTCGAACGTTCTGACCCTTTACAACGCTGCTTCAGCTTCAATCGAAGCGTCCGGCGGGACTCTAGCGTTCAAGACCCATAGCCCGATTGTGAATGACGGCACTCTGGCGGCCGCCAGCGGCGGGACCTTGCAGATCAATGCCGGCAACATCCAAAATGCCGGCAACATCGACATCTTGTCGGGCGGACTGCTAAAGATCGCCAATCCAAATGGCATGCTGACGCTATCGAACGGCGGCACCTTGTCGCTCAGCGGCGGGACGATTGACGCGACGCAGACCGAAACGCTGAAGAATGTCGACAACACGATTTCGGGCTATGGCATTATCGGCTCTGGCGATGGCAATCTGACGCTGATTAATGCGGCAGGTGGAATTATCGATGCCAATGGTGGCACGCTGACGATCGATACCGGCGCCAACACCATCACAAACAACGGCGCCATGCAGGCGAGCGCGGGCGCCACGCTGCAGATCAGCAGCGACACTAATGGGACCGGCGCCTTCGGGACCCAGGGCGGCATCGTCACCTTCGACCACGCCGTCGGGAACGGCTTGTCGGTCGATTTCAACGTTGCCACTGCCGACACCCTCGTGCTCAACGACGTGGCCGCTTTTCAAGGAATGCTCGTCAGCTTCGGCTCCGCCGACGTGATCGATCTCAATAACGTGACAGGGTTGACTAGCATCAACTATGACGGGACCACCAGCACATTACAGGTCCTTGATAGCACGAGTGTTGTTGTCGTCAGCCTCTCTTTGACCGGGACCTATACCACCAGCAATTTCATGCTGTCCGATCTGAGTGACGGCGAGCCCAACACCTGGCAAATCGCATACGTAAATACCGGTCCGGCGGGCATAGCCGGAAACCCAATTAGGTTGGCACTGGTCGATCCGTCCGAAGGCCGGGCGGCGGGACCAATCACGTTGACGTTCACCGAAGTTCCGTCGGATTGGAATCTCAACGAGGGCACTAACGTCGGCGACGGAACGTGGATAGTGCAGACGAGCGATCCCGCGGCGCTGACGGTTACGACGCCATCTGATTTTGTTGGCGCACGCGTGCTCCACGTTGCGGAGACATGGACCAACGCCGACGGCAGTACTGGGAGTGCGTTTGTTGACGATAACGTGGAAGCTTACGCGCCAGGTTCGCCGATTTTCGCACTCTTCGGTGATGACACCCTGACCGGCACTGGCGCGAGCGATCTCTTCGTCTTCGCACAGCCAATCGGCAACGACACGATCTATAATTTCAGCGCTGGATCGGACAAGATCGACCTGATCGGCTTTGCCGATATTGCAAACTTCGGCGACATTCAGATCACCGATGACGGTGGTGGGAATGCGGTGATCACGCTCGGCGTTGGAGAAACGATTACGCTGAACGGTGTCAACGCGGCATTGCTCACGGCGGACGATTTTGTATTCGATCAGACGCCGGTCACCGACAATGCTGGCAGCATGGTGGTAAGCGACGGAGCGGTGCTTCCGCTCTCCGGCACGATTAACAATTCTGGCACCATCGCGCTAAACTCGAGCGGCCATCAAACCGAACTTCAGATTATCGGCAATGGCATCACGCTTGATGGCGGTGGTCGGCTCACGCTGTCGGACAATTCCATTATCGTCGGCACAAATTCGAGCGATGTGCTCACGAACGTGGATAATACTGTCTCGGGTGCCGGTCAGATCGGCGCGGGCGACGGCAAGTTGACACTGGTCAACGGAGCGCTGGGTACGATTGCCGCCACCATCGCCGGCAGCCCGCTCACGCTCAATACCGGAGCCACCATCGTCAACGAGGGCATACTGGCGGCGAAGGGCGGCAACCTACGGATTAGCGATCGTGTCATCGGCAACGGCACACTCGTAATTCTTGCCGGAGCACTGGAGCTGGCGGCGTTGTGTGCGGCGGATGTGCTGTTCTCGACCTCCGCCAATGCTGACGGCACATTGGTGATCGATCACGCGACTGACTTCACTGGAAAGATTTATAATTTTGCGGGCACCGGCACGCAATTTTTCGATGCCATCGACCTAAAGGACATTGCCTACCAGGGCACCAGTGTCGTTTACAGCGATCATAGCGGTACCGATACTGGAGGCACGCTCACCGTCTATGACATGTCCAATGCTGCAGTCGACACTGTCCACTTTGGCAGCGGCGAGTTCCAGACAGGAAATTTCCTACTCACCGACGACGGCCAAGGCGGACTGCTGATCGCCGAATCGTCCACGTTGACTTCCAACACCTTGGCGTCGTCAATTTCGTCGGGCGTTACGACCTTCAAGCTTACAACCGGCATCGACAACGTGACGCTGGATAACGGTAACCATCAGCTAATTGCGACCGATCAGACCCTCAACAACGGCGACAAGATTAGCGGCGGCACCGGCACCGATGTGCTGAATGTCGATATCGGAAACGGCGATCACAGCTTTACGTTTGGTGACGGCAATCACTCGGATATCGGACTGACTGGCTTCGAAAACTTAAATCTCACCGACACCAGTGCAACGAGCGACCATTCCGTCACGGTAAGCTTCGACGCCAATTTCGATAACAACGGCACGCTCACTGTCGATGGCTCCGCGCTCAACCAACTGAGCGGCAGCAATCTGACGGTTGATGCCCATCTTGCTACGCAGGATTCCTTCGTATTCATCGGCAGCTCACATGCCGATACGCTGATCGGCGGCGCGCAAGCCGATACGATTACCGGTGGTGGCGGCGGCGATACGATGACCGGCGGCGGTGACGGCGACACCTTCGTTTTCAATGCCACCACGGACTCGCATCCGGGTGTTGGAAACTTTGACACCGTCACCGATTTTGCGGCGAATTTGGATCATCTCGACTTTGCGGCAATCGCCGGACTGAACAGCGATAATCAAGCTATCAATGTCCATACCGCCTCGTCCTCTCCGGTATCGATCGCGGCTCACACCATCGACATCCTCGCAAGCGCGGGCGAGACCGTCATCTTTGCCAATGCGAGTGATACGGCACAGGCCGTCGATGCCATCGACATGGAGATCCATTTGGCGGGCGGGAGCCAAGTCGCATCGAACGATTTTATCCTCCATCATTGAGCCGTCCCGCTACACAAGCCATTGGTTCCGTTAACGTTTTTTGAATGAAGATACGCGACAAACGGTTGCCGCAGTGGCAAAATACCGATAAGCGCGTGAGGCTGCGTTTATACGCCGCGCGGAGCTCAGAGGAAATCGGCTATCACAATGTTTGCCCGCACTACACACCGCGCGAAGCCGCACGACCATGGCGTGTCCTCCGAGCTTTCCATAGCGCTTAACGCCTGTCGCAATGCCTTTATCGGCATCGGCGTTATGAGCGCGATGATCAACGTGCTCTATCTCACCGGCTCGTTCTTCATGCTGGAAGTCTACGACCGCGTGGTGCCAAGCCGCAGCTTGCCGACCCTGATTGGGCTGGTGATCCTTGCGGCCTTCCTCTACACGGCACAAGGCGTGCTCGACCTGATCCGCGGCCGCATTTTGGTGCGCATCGGCGCCACCCTCGACGAATCCCTCGGCGCACGTGTTTTCGATACGGTGGCGCGGTTGCCACTGAAGGCAGGCCAGCGCAACGATGGCATGCTGCCGATCCGCGATCTCGACAGCATCCGCGCCTTCATGGGCAGCCTTGGCCCGGTCGCTATGTTCGACCTACCCTGGATGCCATTTTACATCGCCATCTGTTTTGCCTTCCATCCCTTGATCGGCGTCACCGCGCTCGGCGGCGCGATCATTCTCACGGTGGTGACAGTGGTGACCGAATATCTCACCCGCAAGTCGATGAAGGAGTCGACTGGGCTCGCGATTGCGCGCAACGCGCTCGCCGATACCAGCCGGCGCAACGCCGAGGCTCTCATCGCCATGGGCATGCTCGGGCGCGTCGCCCATCGCTGGCACGAGGCGAACCAGAAATATCTTGCCAGCCAGCGGCGTGTCAGCGACGTCGCTGGCGGGCTCGGTTCAATGTCCAAAGTGTTCCGCATGATGCTGCAGTCGGCAGTGCTCGCCGTCGGCGGCTATCTGGTCATCAATCAGCAGGCGACTGCGGGCATTATCATCGCCGGCTCGATTCTTGCTGCGCGCGCCCTGGCGCCGGTTGATCTCGCCATTGCCAATTGGAAAGGCTTCGTCGCCGCCCGCCAGGGCTGGACGCGGCTCACCCAGCTCCTCAATGTGATGCCGGCGGAAGCGCCGCGCATGGCGCTCCATGCACCGGCCCACGACCTTACCGTGGAGAATGCCGCGGTGATGGCGCCTGGCACACAGAAAGTTGTAGCGCAGGATGTTCAGTTCAGGCTTGAGCGCGGCAGCGGGCTCGGCATCATCGGCCCGAGCGGCTCAGGCAAATCCACGGTCGCGCGAATGCTGGTCGGCGTGTGGACACCGATCAGGGGAAAGGTACGGCTTGACGGCGCCGCGCTCGACCAGTGGTCGTCTGAAGCACTTGGCCAGCATATCGGCTACTTGCCGCAGGACGTCGAGCTGATGGCGGGCACGGTGGCGCAGAATATTGCTCGCTTCGAGCCCGAGCCCGATTCGAATGCGGTCATCGCCGCGGCTAAGGCGGCCGGCGTGCATGAGCTGATCACCTCGTTGGGCGAGGGTTACGAGACGCAAATCGGCGAGCAGGGCACGGCGCTGTCGGCCGGGCAGGCGCAGCGCATCGCGCTCGCGCGCGCGCTCTATCGCGAGCCGTTCCTGGTGGTGCTGGACGAACCCAATTCCAACCTCGATTCCGAGGGCGACGAGGCACTCACCAAGGCCGTGCTGTCGGTGCGCGCGCGCGGCGGCATCATTATTGTGATCGCCCACCGCCCGAGCGCCATTGCCGGCGTTGATCTGCTGCTGGTGATGCGCGATGGCCGCCAACAGGCCATGGGACCGAAAGATCAGATCCTCGCCAAGCTTGTCAAACCCGCGGCGGCCGCCGCGCCAATCAAAGTGGTCCCTAACGCATGACGGTATCGTCCAAAAACAAAGCGGATCCAGCCGACTGGCGCGAATTCATGGACCCGGCAGGGGGCTCGCGCAGGTCCATTCGTCGCCATATGGTGTTCGGCCTTGTTGTCGTGCTGCTTCTGGCGGGCGGCGTTGGTGGCTGGGCGGCGACCACGCAAATCGCTGGCGCGCTCATCGCGCAAGGCTCGATCGTCGTCGATTCACACGTGAAAAAAGTGCAGCATCCGACCGGCGGCGTCGTCGGCAAGCTATATGTGCAGGATGGCGACCACGTTAAGGCGGGCCAAGTCCTTGTGCAGCTTGATGACACCGTTCCCCGCGCAAACCTTGCCGTTGTTACCAAAGGCCTCGACGAGCTTGACGCGCGCAGGGCGCGGCTCGAAGCCGAGCGCGATGGCGCCGACTCCATCGCCTTCCCGCCCGACTTGCTCGCCCGCATGAGCGATCCGACCGTCGCCAACGCCGTCACCAACGAGCGACGGCTGTTCCAGCTGCGCCGCTCGGCGCGCCTCGGTAAGAAGGCGCAATTGCAACAGCGCGTTGGGCAGTTAAAAGACGAGATCACCGGCCTCAACGCCCAACTGGATGCCAAGGCGCGCGAGATCAAACTGATCGCTACGGAACTCGAAGGGGTGCGCGATCTCTGGAAGAAAAATCTGGTGCCTATCACACGTGTCACTGCACTTGAGCGTGAGGCTGCTCGGCTAGACGGCGAGCGCGGCAAGCTGCTGGCCGAGGTCGCTCAAACCAAGGGTAAGGTGAGCGAAACCGAGCTGCAGATCATTCAGATCGACCAGGATCTCTCGAGCGAAGTTGCAAAAAGCCTGCGCGAGGTCGACGCCAAATATGGCGAATTTGTCGAACGCAAGGTCACCGCCGAGGATCAGCTCAAACGCATTTATATTCGCGCGCCGCAGGACGGCATCGTGCTGCAATCGAACGTGCACACTGTCGGTGGCGTGATCACGCCCGGCGAAACGATCATGATGATCGTTCCCAAAACTGACAGGCTGATGGTCGAGGCGAAGGTCAATCCGCGCGACATCGACCAGGTGGAGGTCGGTCAGTTAACTATGCTGCGGTTCCCCGAATTCAGCACGCGCACCACGCCGGAACTTATTCCCGGCATGCCGGTCGAGGCCTTTGTGCAGACCGGTGAGCGCACTGTCATTTCCTACCTGACCAAGCCGTTGCGCGACCAGCTCATGCGGGCGTTCCGAGAAAAATGATCGTATCGCTGCAGTCCGTTCGGGGTGGGTTCGCATGAAGTGGCTTTCGCGTCTGGCGAAACGCTTTGGTCTCGCGCGCGCGCTGGCGCTCGCGCTGTTGATCGCGCTCGCCGCGCTGCGCATCGCCGATCCCGAGCCGGTGCAGGAGCTGCGCCTGCGCGTCTTCGACCTCTACCAGGTGTTGAAGCCGCGCGTCGCCAAGCAGCGGCCGGTCACCATTGTCGATATCGACGAAAAGAGCCTTAAGACCATCGGCCAATGGCCGTGGCCGCGCACGTTGGTCGCCGACCTGGTCAACAAGCTCACCAGCATGGGCGCGCTGGTCATCGGCTTCGATATCGTGTTCTCCGAGCCCGACCGCATGTCGCCGGGGGTCGCCGCCCAAACGTTCCGCAATCTCGACGATGCCACCCGCGCCAAGCTGCGCGCCTTGCCGAGCAACGATGCGATCCTGGCCAACGCCATCAAGCATTCGCGGGTCGTGCTCGGCGAATCCGGCCTGCCGTTCCCCACCCCCAAGGCCAAGAACGCGCCGCCGGCGGCCGGCATCGCCACCCTGGGCGGCGATCCGCGGCCCTTTCTCCTAAGCTTCCCGGGACTTCTGCCCAACGTGCCGGTGCTCGAGCAGGCGGCCGCCGGCCGGGGCCTGTTCACTATCCGCGCCGAGCGCGACGGCATCGTGCGCCGCGTGCCCATGATCATGCAGGCGAGGGGCACGATCATGCCGTCGCTGACGCTGGAGATGCTGCGGGTGCTGACCGGGGCAGGGGCTATCCTGATCAAGACCGACCAGGCCGGCGTGCAGAGCGTAGCGGTGCCGCATCTGCGCATACCCACCGACGCCAACGGCCAGCTCTGGATCCATTTCGCACCGCATGATCCGAACCGCTTCGTATCGGCGGCCGACGTGCTCGCCGGCAAGGTGCCGCGCGCACGCGTCGACCACAAGCTGGTGCTCATCGGCACCTCGGCGGTCGGCCTACTCGACGCCAAGACCACCCCGCTCGACCCGGTGATGCCCGGCGTGGAAGTGCATGCTGAGGTGCTGGAAAGCGCGCTGACCAATTCCGTGCTGTCGGAGCCGGACTATGCTATCGGCGCGGAATTGGTGGCCGCGATCCTGCTGGGCATTGCCATCGTCTGGCTGGCACCGATCCTGAGTCCCACCCTGCTCCTGGTCTTCGGCGGTGCTATCGTCGCGCTCACGATCGGAACGTCCTGGTACCTTTATGCGCAGGACCGGCTGCTGATCGATTTCACCTATCCGCTGTTGTCGAGCGTGCTGGTCTATCTCACGCTGATGTTTTCCAACTACATCAGCGAGCAGGCGCAGCGCCGCCGCATCCGCTCGGCCTTCGGCCAGTATCTGTCGCCAGCGCTGGTCGAGCAGCTCGCGGATTCGCCGGAGAAGCTGGTGCTTGGCGGCGAAGAGCGCGACATGACCATCCTGTTCAGCGATGTGCGCGGCTTCACCACCATTTCCGAACTGTACAAGCACGATCCGCAGGGCTTGACCCATTTGATGAACAGCTTTCTCACGCCGTTGACCAACGCCATCATCGACCGCAAGGGCACGATCGATAAATACATGGGCGATGCCATCATGGCGTTCTGGAACGCGCCGCTCGACGATCCCGCGCATGAGATCAATGCTTGCGAGTCGGCGCTCGACATGCAGCAGCGCGTCAAGCGGCTCAACGAGGAACGCAAGCGCGAGGCCGAGACGAATGGCACCCGCTTCGTGGCGCTCAACGTCGGAGTTGGCCTCAATACCGGCCCTTGCGTGGTCGGCAATATGGGCTCGGACCTGCGGTTCGACTATTCAGTGCTGGGCGACACCGTCAATCTGGCCTCGCGCCTGGAGGGGCAGACCAAGACCTATGGCCTGCCGATCATCATCGGGGCCCGCACCGCCGAGGCGGTCAAGGACAAGTTCGCCCTGCTCGAGGTCGATTTCATCACCGTCAAGGGCAAGACCGAGCCAGAGGTGATCTACACCGTGCTCGGCCGCCGCGAAGTGGCCGCCACCAGCCAGTTCGAGAAACTATACGAGTCGAGTGTTAAAATGCTTGAACTTTATCGAAGCCGCGAGTGGGATTCTGTGATGGCCATCATAGAATCGAGCCGCGGGGTCGCCGATCATTTCGAAGTGAATGGACTGCTGGAGCTGTATTGCGAGCGCGTTCGCGTATTCCGGGAGAATCCGCCGCCCGACGACTGGAACGGGGTGTTCGCGCTGCAGACCAAATAAGACGGTTGGCGCGGGGTCCGGTGGGGGATGATAAGGAACTGAAAACTTTGGCTTTTTTTGGTGTGGCAGCAGATTGAATTCGTCATGTCGTCGTCGATGCTGATTCGCTTTTGGGGCGTGCGCGGCAGCATTCCTTGTCCGGGGCCGGGGACCTCCCGCTATGGCGGCAACACCCCTTGCGTGGAGGTCCGCTGCGGCGAGCAGGTGCTCATTTTCGACGCCGGCACGGGCATCCGCGAGCTCGGCCAGGCACTGATCGACGAGAAGACCGGCCGCGACGCCGACCTCTTCTTCACCCACTGCCATCTCGACCACATCATCGGCTTGCCCTTCTTCGAGCCGCTGTCGCGTGAAAGCCAGAAGCTCGGCATCTGGGCAGGCAATCTCAGGCCGGCTGCCGGCATCGCGGACGCGGTGCGCCGGCTCATGAGCTTTCCGCTGTTCCCGATCGGCATCGAGTCCTTTCAGGCGGCCATCCAGTTCCACGATTTCTGCGCCGGCGAGAACCTGTCGCCCCGGCCCGGAGTCGCTGTGCGCACGGCTCCGCTCGGCCATCCCGGCGGCGCCACTGGCTATCGCGTCGACTATGGAGGGCACGCGGTTGCCTATCTGACCGATCTCGAGTTGGGTGACGGGCCGTTTGACGAAGGCGTCATGGCGCTCGCCAAGGGCGCCGACGTGGTCATCATGGACGCTACCTATACCGACGCGGAGCTGCCGGCACATGTCGGGTGGGGCCATTCGAGTTGGCAGCAGGTTGTCCGCTTCGCCGATGCCGCCGGTGCCGGAACAGCCTGCCTGTTTCACCATGACCCGGACCACGACGACGCCTTCATAGACAAGGTCGGCGCCGAGGCCGAAAATATGCGCCCCAACACCGTGGTGGCGCGCGAGGGGCTCTGCATCGAGCTGTAGTAGTAATGCCGGCAGTGGGTCTTCAGTCCGGCGAGGCCATCTGTTCGAGCGCGTCGCGCTTGACGAGAACGATGGCGTTAGCCTCGATGCGCACGATGCCGGCGCGCTGCCATTCGCGCAGGCATTTGTTGACGCTCTCCCGCGTCATGCCCACAATGTTGCCGAGTTCGCGCTGGGTGAGGCGGATGCGCGCGCCGGAGCGGGCGCCGGCGAGGCCCGCGGCCATGTCCGCCATGCGCAGCAGCGCCTTGGCGAGCCGCACCGGCAGCTGCAGGAAGGCCATCTCGGCGATCTGCTGGTCGCTGTGACGCAGCCGCGCACAGAGCAGGTCGACCAGCCGCGGCCAGCCGCTGGGGTGTGCCTCGAGGAATGACATCACGTCGCGCCGCTCCAGCACGGCCAGCGTGCAGTCGGTCATAACGGTCGCTTCCGCGGTGCGTTCCTTGCCGTCGAGTAGGGCGATTTCGCCGAACACCTCACCCGGCTGGATGATCGCCAGCACGATCTCCTTGCCCTCGGGCGAGGGCACGCTGATGCGGATGTTGCCGTCGAGCACAGCCATCATGCTGTCACCCGAGGCGCCCATCAGGAAGATGGTGTCTCCCGCCGCGTAGCGGCGGATGCGGGCACGGGCGACCAGGTCGGCCCGCTCGTCGGCGCTCAGGCCACGGAAAAGGATGCATTCGCCGAGTAGGCGGCGGGCCTTGTCAACGCTCGCTCGTTCAATTGCATCCATGACGGCGTTTCCAAGTGTGATAATGCGTCGCCGCAGCCCTTTGCACAATGGCTGAATCGCCTACGGCTTTGCCGGCGGGCGGTGCTCCAAGAGCCAGAAACCGCGGGAGCGGCCGGTGAGAATTAAACCGGCCCACCGGCAGGATTCTCGCCTCATCCGGCTTTGAGTAGCGCGCGTCGTGCTGCGACGCAGCACGCTTCGAACGTGCATAACTCGTGAACAGGTTTATTAGCAACGGCATAACTTGAAGCTGCGGAGCTATTCATGAGCGGTAGGCTTTCTGCAGAATCGCGCACCGATTGCGCGCGCAGGTACTTTTTTAGCTTCGGCTTCCACTGACGGGCGAGCCTGGCCCGGAACAGATCGCCTTCGTCCGTGGTTCTGCGCTGCTTTGGTCGCATCGATCCCTCCGATGCAACCACAGAATCACGATCCGCGTTTCAGCGGAATAGCAAAACGAAATTGTAAGCTTCCGCCCCTCCAGACCCGAAAAGCTTGCAATCTCAACCCGGTAAAATCGCCAGAAAACGACTCACGCCCAATGGCTTGGGGCAATTTTTACGGGGGCTAATTCGCAGACGTAAAGACGCTATATGCCTCGTCGAAGGCTTCTTTGTGCGCAGCATCGGCCCAAGCGCGGCGACGCCCGTTTTACAAAGTCTGATATTCAAATCAGCGATGAGCCGCTTTTGTTGAAAATGCTCGCGCGCCCCGGTAATCCATGACAAATAGGGGGTAATATTGGCGATCTTGGCTAGCACTACTTTGGCAGATTTACTCAAGCCGCCGTTCGTTGCAAATCCATTTTCGACAGTGCGGGCATCGCTGCGGCGGTAGTCGAGCGAATAGCGCGATGATGGCGTGGCGCACGG